>NZ_SJOT01000041.1:0-12535 GCF_012027795.1 Megasphaera sp. SW808 | reverse complement strand
GACCCGTAGTCGCGGTCTTCGCTGTTTTTACGTTATCCTTCGGCTACGGCCTTGGCAATTTCCGTGCAGATCAGGGGAAATTCGTCGTCCCGCAGCGTCCGTACGGACAGGTACAGCCGGTCTTGCTGCACTCTGGCGACGACGGGGACTTCGGCATGGCGCAGGCGGCGTTCTAATTCTGCCGCCGTCAGGCCTTCTGACGCGACGGCGGCGGCGTACCCCGGCAGCGTATATTCCGGATAGGAACCGCCGCCGACCATGTCGCGGACCGGCACGGTCTGCACCTGTAGGGCCGCGTCAGTAGTCCGCAGCATTTGGGCCAGCACATCGGCTCGCCGCAGGCATTCTTTCTGGGTCCGCGCCAGCATCTGCAGCGCAGGGATAGACCGTATCGCCAGGTCTTCGTCCCGGTACAGCTGCAGCGTCGCCTCCAAGGCGGCCAGGGTCATCTTATCGACCCGCAGGGCCCGCAGCAGCTGGTGCTGTTTCATCGGCTCGATATACTCGGCCTTGCCGACGATAATGCCGGCCTGCGGCCCGCCGAGGAGTTTGTCGCCGCTGAACATGACGACGTCGCAGCCTTGCTTTAGGACTTCCTTTACAGTCGGTTCATAGGGCAGGCCGAAGCGGCGCATGTCGATGAATAACCCGCTGCCCAGGTCGTTGATGAGGGGCAAACCGTTGGCGTGGGCCAGCTCGGCCAGTTCCTGGGCGGGCACACTTTCAGAAAAGCCTATGATGCGGTAATTGCTCGTATGGACTTTCATAATCGCGCCGGTACCTTCGCCGACGGCCCGGCTGTAGTCTGACAGGTGAGTCTTATTGGTCGTCCCGACTTCCCGTATCGTACCGCCGCTGGCTGCGATGACGTCGGGAATGCGGAACAGGCCGCCGATTTCTACGAGCTCGCCCCTAGAAATCACGACTTCCTTCCCCTGCGTCATCGACGTCAGGGCCAGCAATACGGCGGCGGCGTTGTTATTGACGACGAGGACGTCTTCCGCTCCGGTCAGCTCTTTGAGCAGCGACTGCAGGTGGGCATAGCGGGAGCCGCGGCGCCCTTCGTCCAGATCGTATTCCAAGTTCGAGTACGACGCGGCGATTTCGCCTACGTGCCGTCCAATCTCCTCGCTCAGTACAGACCGGCCCAAATTCGTGTGAAGAATCGTCCCCGTGGCGTTGACGACTGTTTTCAGGCGCAGGGATTTCTGCCGGCGGAAATAGGCCAGTACCATGCCGTCCAGCTCGTCCTCTGCCGGTACGTCGCGGCGGCGTTCGGCCAAAATGTCCCGGCGCAGTCCGGCCAATACGTCCTGTACAGCTTGTTTTATCAGGCTGCGGGACAGGTTTTGTTCCCATTCGGCCAGCGCCGGACGCTGCAGCAGTACGTCTACCTTGGGAAGCTGCCGCAGCAGCTGTCTTGTATCTTGTTTCATTGCCTCACCTGCTTTCTATACAATCTGCGCCGTCGCCGAGGACTCGCCCTCCTTCGGCGCGCCGCGTCACGTGCTGTTCATCCATGTAATCCAGTAATTGAAGGGCCCCTTTGCGCCCGATACCTAAGAGATCGCGGAAGGCAGCCAGCTCAATGGGCCCCTTTTCCCGCACGTAGCGGCAGAGGCGGCGCACGGCATCGTCATAGGCCTGGCGCGCTACGGCGTACTCCGGCGATAAGACCACAGCCGTCTTCCCCCGCATGGCTTCCAGCACAGCCCGGCCATCCGGCCAGGGAGCGCTCAAGTCGCTGATCTTTACAGGCGTATAACCCGACTGGATTAAGGCCGCCGTCATGGCATCACGAGCCTTTTTCTGCTCCGGCGTAAATACGACGCGGAACCGGCTGGCCGCTGCGACAGAGGCCTCTATGCGGCAGCTCCCGTCCCCTTCCATGAGGCGCAGGATCTCGCCGGCTTCTTTTTCCGACAAGGAACCGCCCAAGCGGGAGCGGAATTCGCCGAGGGGCATGCCCGGACGCAGGGGATATTCTTTGTGATAGGCCAGCAGGAACTGCACAGCACGGCCTTTAAGCTTTTGATACGCCTCCCGATGGATATAGCCGGCTGCCGTCTCGTACAGAACGCCTTCTTCCGAAAGGCGGGCCGCAGCAGCGTCCAGTACGGCGGCATCTGCTCCCAAGGCGGCCTGCACGTCGGCCTGACGGGCAAAGGATTTCGCCTTGTGGAGCAGGTAATCGCAGAGCCCTTCGTCGAGGCTGCCGCTGTCCTTCGCTTTTAAGCTCTCCAGCACGGCTTCCTTAAAGCGGCGGTGCTTGCGGGGATTGGCGTCCAGTACTTCGCCGCCGCCTAGGGTGTGCATCGGGGAAAAGGTCCGCAGGATAAATCGATCCCTTGCCTTGACGACGATTTCATCCCCTTCCAGCCGCAGCTGCACAAAGCCTTCCTGTCCGGGAAGAATCGACTCCACGCCCAGGGGGACGGCCCGAACCATGACTTCCTGCGTCCCGACGAGGAGGCGCAGGCGGTCCCACATCTGAATCGGACAGCCCGCTCGCTTCAAGCAGGAAACCTTGGCGTCGATCATTCTCGTCGGCGTCAAATCGCCGGAAGCGCACAGTACACCGCCGCGGCAAACTTCATCAGTCCCTATATTGGCTAGGTTGAGCGCCGTCCGCTGGCCCGCCTCGGCCTGTCCGACGTTTTGCTCATGAACCTGTATATTCCGGACCCGCACGGCCCGCTTCTCCGGATATAAAAACAGCTCGTCGCCGACGGACACGGCGCCGTCCAGCAGCGTCCCCGTCACGACGGTGCCGAAGCCTTTTACGGAAAAGGCGCGGTCGATATTCAGCCGGGCCGCGCCGTTGGAGCCACGTTCCGCCAGCCCTTCCGTCATCGCCTGTATCTTGGCGACGAGGGCCGAAAGGCCCCGGCCCGTAAGGGCGTCCGTTTCGACGATGTCAGTGTTGGCAGCTGCCGTATCGGCCAGCTTGGCGCGAATATCCTCCTTGACCAGCTCCAGCATATCTTCGTCGACCGTATCGGCCTTCGTAATGACGACGAGATACTTCTCGATTCCCAGGAGCGTCAAGATATCCATATGCTCGACCGTCTGTGGCATGACGCCTTCATTGGCATCTACGACCAGCAGCACCATGCCCAGTCCGGGAAGGCCGGCGACCATGTTCTTGATAAATCGCTCGTGGCCGGGAACGTCGACGATGCCGGCGCGCGTGCCGTCGGGCAAATCCAAATAGGCGAAGCCCAGGTTAATCGTCAAGCCCCGCCGCTTTTCTTCCTTCGTCGTATCCGTATCGATACCTGTCAGGGCCTTTACCAGGGTCGTCTTGCCATGGTCTACGTGGCCGGCCGTCCCGATGACGATATGTCTTGCCATTTACGCACCGCCTCCCGGTTTTTCATAAGACACCTTCAATCCGTCCCGCACGGCATGATACAAGCTCTCGCAGGAAAGGCCGCATTGCGCCAGCATCGCCGTCAGCGCCGCTTCCTCCTCCAGGTCGTAGCGCAGGGAAAACCCGCAGCTGGCGTAAATTTTTCCCGGCGTCGGCACGATGCGGGCCTTGAGCTGACGCCGCTTGGCTTCCGCCTCGGCCTGCATCGCGTCCTTCGTATTGTAAAACAAAGCGATGCCATACGTTTCCATAGGCCCTCCTACGGCTTGACAATACGGTCGGCCGTCCGCATCAATTCGACGATGCGGTACATATTCGTGATTTCGCCGACAGCGACTTTATCCGTCAGCCCGTAGAAATTGAGGCAGGCGCCGCAGGCGTAAATCGGCACGCCCATCTGCGCCAGCTTCTGCAGATCTTCCAGCGATTCCGAGCCTTCCGTTACCAGGGGCACGCCGCCGTTGTAAAAGACGACGCACTGAGGCAGGACGTCCTGCTCCGTCAGGGTATACAGGAAGGTCTTGAGCAGGCTTTTGCCGAAGGCCTCGTCGCCGACGCCCATGTACGGCGAATTGACGACGACGATATACGAATCGGCGGCCTTCGCCGTTTCGGCTGCCGGAGACGAGACCGCCGCCTGCCCGTTCTTGGCAAGGACGACGACGTAGCGCTCCGGCGCTTCTTCCGTCAGCGTATACGTGCAGCCCAGCTGATCGGCCAGGCGCTTTAAGTTTTCCGTCGCGATTTTATTATCGACAATCGTTTCCACTACGTCGTGTTCCTTCAGGGCTTTATGGGTTTGAATTACGGGAAGGGGGCAGGCCTTGCCCGTCATATCGATTTTAAACATGTTTCCATTCCTCCTTATACGATACGTTCTATTTCATCATTCTCCGCCGGCCTCACGTCTCCATGGCGGCAATATCCTGCAGGGCCCGTACGGCCGCCGCGACGCCGTCTTCCGTCGTAAACCGGGAAAAGGAAAAGCGCACGGCGCCGCGCTGTTCCGTATGGAGCTGCTCGTGCATGAGCGGGGCGCAGTGAAATCCGGACCGCGTTGCCATGCCGTATTGATCCCACAAGATATCGCTGACCAGAGCCGAATCGGCGTCGCCGACATTCAGGGCGTATACGCCGACGCGAGGGCCGGAAAAGTCGCCGTACAGCATGACGTTCGGCAGCTCCCGAATCCCTTCCGTAAAGATGCGTCCCAGACGATCCTGATGGCGGACTGCCGCCTCTAAGCCTTCGTCAAGCAGCACCTGCACGCCTGCAGCCAGGCCGGCAATCCCGGCGACGTTGGCCGTCCCTGCTTCGAAGACGCCCGGAATATCCCTCGGCTGTTCGTGGTCAAAGGAATGGACGCCGTCGCCGCCCGTAATATACGGCCACACCTCCGCGTCCTTTCGGATGCAGACGCCGCCCGTTCCTCCCGGCCCATAGAGCGATTTATGGCCTGTAAAGCACAGGGCTGTGACGACGCCGTCAGACAGGTCGATAGGATAGGCCCCGGCCGATTGGGACGCATCGACGACGAGCATCAGGGAATGGTTCCGGCAGAAGGCCCTGACGCGTTCCAAGTCCATGACGTTGCCCGTCACGTTCGATGCATGGTTGCACACGACGGCCTTCGTCGACGGCCGCAGCTTCTGTTCCAGTTCATCGTACCGCAGGGCCCCCGTGCCGGCTTCCGAGCCGATAAAATCGACGGCCGTTCCCTGCTGCTCCAGCTGATACAGGGGCCGCAGGACGGCGTTGTGTTCCCATGTCGTCGTCAGGACGTGATCACCCGCTCCGAGCAGCCCTTTCAGCACCATGTTGAGAGCCGCCGTGGAATTATGCGTAAAGGCCACGTCGTACGCCTCGCCGGCATGAAACAGCGTCTTAATCAATTCCTTCGCCTGCAGCACTAACCCGTAGGCTCGCAGCGAATAGGCGTGGGCGCCCCGGGAAGGATTGCCCAGCAGGCCGCCGCTGAGGGCGTCGTACACGGCCTGGGCCACGGCCTGCGGCTTCTGCGCCGTCGTCGCGGCGTTGTCAAAGTAATACATGTCCATCGCTCCTTTCCGCAGAACTCCTAACCGATTTCATTTGTTAAAAAAAGGCAGCTCGCAACGGAGCTGCCTTTTATCTTGCCTGTAGGCGAATTAGAGGCCAAAGCGGGCAAAAATCGTATCGACATGGCTGAGCATCTTATGAACGTCGAAGCAGGCTTCGATGTCTTCATTGCTCATGAATTTAGCAATATCTTCGTCTTTTTTGAGGTTTTCCAGGAAATCTTCCCCTTCGAGCCAGCGCTTCATGGCGTTGCGCTGTACCCAGCGGTAAGCCTGTTCGCGGACTGCGCCCTTTTCGACGAGGGTGTTGAGAAGGATGGGGCTGTAGATAAGGCCGCCCGTCAGGTTCAGGTCCTGCATCATCTTTTCCGGATATACGATGAGGCGGTCGACGACGCGCGTAAAGGTCTGGAGCATGTAGTCGAGGGCAATGGTGCTGTCCGGCAGAATAACCCGTTCGACCGACGAATGGGAAATATCCCGTTCATGCCAGAGCGCTACGTCTTCCAGCGCCGCCTGGGCGTTGCCGCGGATGACGCGGGCCAGGCCGCACATGCGTTCACACGTAATAGGATTGCGTTTATGCGGCATGATGGACGAGCCCTTCTGTTTGGGGCTGAAATATTCTTCCGCTTCGCGGACTTCCGTGCGCTGGAGGTGGCGGATTTCCGTAGCGAATTTATCGATGGAGCTGGCAATGACGGCCAGTGTCGTCACGAATTCTGCATGGCGGTCGCGCTGCAGCGTCTGGGACGAAATCGGCGACGCAGCGATACCCAAATGTTCGCAGACGTATTTTTCTACGAAGGGGTCGACGTCGGCGTAGGTACCGACAGCGCCGGAAATCTTGCCGACGGCGATCGTTTCCTTTGCCCGTTTCATGCGTTCGATGTTGCGTTCCGTTTCAGCCAGCCAGTTGCAGAGCTTGAGGCCGAAGGTCGTCGCTTCGGCATGGATGCCGTGGGTACGACCGATGCAGGGCGTATATTTGAATTCAACGGCGCGGCGGCGCAGAACGTCGCGGAAATCTTCCAGATCCTTGATGAGGATATCCGAAGCCTGCTTGAGCATATAGCCCATGGCCGTATCCTTTACGTCTGTCGACGTCAGGCCCAGGTGAACATATTTGCCGGCTTCGCCGATGTTTTCCGAAAGGGTGGAAACAAAGGCGGCAATATCATGATGTGTTTCCGCTTCGATTTCATGGATGCGTTCGACAGAAAACTTCGCTTTTTCGCGAATTTCCTTGGCCGCTTCCTTCGGCACGTTGCCGAGCTCAGCCTGGGCTTCGCTGGCCAGGATTTCTACCTGTTTCAGCGTATCCCATTCGTTGAATTCTGTCCAAATCTGACCCATTTCCGGTTTCGTATAGCGTTCAATCACGTTGAATCTCTCCTTTTTAGTTCATGAGTACGGTTGTAAAAAACTCACCAGTGCTATTATACACTATTTACCATACCAAAGGTAGGGCAAAGTGCGCATTTCATCGGCAAAGAGCCCTTATTTTAGGGAAAAACCGCCGCAGGAGCCCCTATCTCCTGCAGCGGTTCTCTTATTCCTTATTCAATGATGAGCGCGCCGTCTTCGCGCTGCGCCGCATAGCCTACGATTTCCGCGCAGGGAATGGCCGACTGCAATTCCTGCAGCAAGGCCATGCAGTCCCGTTCCGAAACGGCGATGAGCAATCCTCCCGACGTCTGCGGATCGTACAGGACGTCCATCATAGCCCGGCCGATGTCACCCCTGACGATGACCTGCCCGTCCGTATAAGCCCGGTTGCGGTAGGCGCCGGCGGGAATAAAGCCCATGTCAGCCATCTCGCAGGCTTCACCGTAATAGGGAACGCTTCCCGCCATGACGTGCAGCGTAAGGCCGCTTCCCCGGGCCATTTCAAAAGCGTGGCCCAAAAAGCCGAAGCCCGTCACGTCGGTGCAGCCGCCGACGTCGTAGCGGACCATGATATCCCTAGCCGCCTTGTTGAGCTGGGCCATTTGATCGTACAGCTTGCGCAGCAGTCCGTCCTCCACCATATCTCCCTGGGCTGCCGTCATGAGGATGCCTACGCCTAAGGGCTTGGTCAAAATCAAGACGTCGCCTTCGCGGGCCGACGAATTGCGCAGGAGCTTCTGCGGATGGACGAAGCCCGTCACGGACAGGCCGTATTTGGGCTCCTTGTCTTCTATAGTATGGCCGCCTGTAATGAGGACGCCCGCTTCATAAGCCTTGTCATAGCCGCCCTGCAGGATCGCCCGGACGGCCTCCTTTCCCATCTGCGAATTGATGCACATGACGTTCATAGCCAGCTTCGGCTCGCCGCCCATGGCGTACACGTCGCTCAGGGCGTTGGCCGCTGCAATTTGTCCAAATAAGAACGGGTCGTCGACGATGGGCGGAAAGAAATCGACAGTCTGCACCAAGGCCAGCTCCTCGCTGACGACGTATACCGACGCGTCGTCGCTTTTATCATAGCCGACAATCAGCCGTTCGTCATATCTTGTTGGAATACCTTCCAACAGCTGCGCCAGTTCCCCGGCACCAATCTTAGCGCCTCACCCCGAGCAGGACGCCATTTGGGTCAATTTCACCATTTCATCCATAGCCGGCACCTCCCTTCTGCAGCATCTGTATCCATGCAGGATACGGCTTACCGGCCTTCCCGTGCCAGGATTTCCTTGCCGACAGTCACGCCGGCTGCCGAGGCCTGCACCAGCCCCCGCGTAATGCCGGCTCCGTCGCCGATGGCAAAGAAATTGGGAATCTTCGTTTCCAATTTGTGATTCAGTTCCAGCCGGTTGGAATAAAATTTAACTTCTACGCCGTACAGCAGCGTATGGCGCGAATTGGCACCGGGAGCCACCTTGTCCAGCGCTTCGAGCATTTCCTTGATGTCCTGCAGGTGGCGGTACGGCAGGACAAGGGACAAGTCGCCCGGCGTCGCGTCAGGCATCGTCGGCCGCACGAGGCCCCGCAGAATACGCTCCGGCGTCGAGCGGCGGCCGTCGAGAAGATCTCCCAGCCGCTGAACGATGACGCCGCCGCCAAGGATATTGGCCAAATTGGCGATGTACTTGCCGTACTTGATCGGCTCGTGGAAGGGCTCGGTGAACTTCTTCGACACAAGGATGGCAAAGTTCGTGTTTTCGCTGCGCTTGTGGGCGTAGCTGTGGCCGTTGACCGTCAAGAGGCCGTCGTTGTTTTCTTCTACGACGAAGCCGTAGGGATTCATGCAGAAGGTACGAATCCTATCGTCAAAGGACTTACTGAAATAGATAAGCTTCGATTCGTACACTATGTCGGTAATCGTCTCTAAAATTTCCGCCGGCATTTCTACGCGCACGCCGATATCGACGGCGTTGGACGTCAGCTTGAGGCCCAGCTTGTCTACCTCGCCGACAAACCATTCCGAACCTTCCCGGCCCGGCGCGCAGACCAGGTAGCGGCAGGCGTACAGCTGGTCTTTTATGACGACGCCCCGTACCTGACCGTCTTCCACGACAATATGGTCTACGGCCGTATCGGCCATGATGTCGATCTTGCCGTCGAGGAAATCGCGCATATTCGTCAGTATCTGAGCGTTTACATCCGTACCGAGGTGGCGTATCCGCGCCGGAATAAGCCGCAAATCGGCCGCCGCGGCCTTTCGCTGCATCTGGCGGATACACTCCTTATGTTCGTCGCCGTATACCTTGCGGTCTGCGCCGCCGAAGCGGCAGTATACGTCGTCGACATAGGCTATTTTTTCCATGAGCTCGGCCTTCGACATGTAATCGTCCAAATTGCCGCCGTATTCCGTCGTCAGCGTCAATTTGCCGTCGCTGAAGGCGCCGGCGCCGCCCCAGCCGCACACGACATTGCGGACCTTATCCTTAGGCAGGGCGTTCTTATTGCGGCTCGTCGCAATGCGCTCGCGAATGTCCTGCCCCTTTTCCACGATGAGAATGCTCAGGCCCGTATCAGCCAGCTCCAGAGCCGTAAAAATACCGGCCGGCCCAGCCCCGATAATGATGACGTCATAGGTTTTTACAGCGTTCATCGTCTATCTCTCCTTTCGCCGCGGCCTGCTGCCGCGCAGTCGGGATATCTGCGCTTGTATATCAACTATCCTCATTTAACATATCATGGGGCAAGAGCCCTGTCAATATAAGGCAGCCCTGCTCTTCCCGGCAGGTTGTGCTATAATAAGGACATTACTATATAAGCAAGGAGAGATTTCATATGGCACAAAAACGAAAAGACCGCCGGCAGCAGGCTGCTGACGACCCGAAAGAAGAGCTTCGGCTGCAGGAATACATCTTTCTCTGGACCTTTCTGCTCATGGTCCTCCTATTAGTTTCTTTATATCTTCAAATCAGTCCGATCGTCCCGGCAGCGGCAGGCGTCGTCCTCGTCGTTTCTACCATCGCCCTGTACATCAAATACCGAGAGTTTTACGCCGTCCGCGACAGAGGCCAGCGCACCTGGTGCTCCGTCCTGTCGATGTACGCCAGTCTGCTCCTCACGCTGGGATGCGCCTACTACTACTCGCAGCACGAAACGCTGACCGACGAATACGCCCTCGTGTTCCTCTTCGGCTTTCTGTTCTTTACGTATATGGCCTATCGCACGCTGAGCCGTTCCATGGTCGTCGGCAACAAGCGAGTCCGCGTAAAACGCTGACAGAAAATGGAAAAGAAGAGCCGGCCGAAGTCGGTTATGCAAAAAGGCCCTCTGCGGGAAGCTAAAAAATAACGAAATATAAGGATATAAAAAACAGCGCACACGATATCGTATGCGCTGTTTTACGCACGCCGCTATAGACGGCGCAGTCTGTCGCTCTTAGCCTTCGAAGGGATGAGCGGCCTGTTTTTTCATGATATCTGCCGTAATTGCATCGGAGCAGCAAACGGCAACAACGTCTACGACGTCTTCCGTCGAGCAGCCACGGGACAAGTCGAGGATCGGTTTTGCCAAGCCCTGAACCAAGGGGCCGAGAGCCGTTGCGTTGGCAAAACGCTGAACCATCTTGTAACCGATGTTAGCAGCATCGAGGTTCGGGAAAATGAGAACGTTGGCATGACCGGCAACCTTGGAGCCCGGAGCCTTGCGTTCGCCAACTTCCGGTACCAAAGCGGCGTCAGCCTGCATTTCACCGTCGAAGTCGAATTCTACGCCGCGGTCTTTCAAGATCTGTACAGCCTGACGAACTTTGTCGACGGAATCGCCGCTGCCGCTGCCCATGGTGGAGTAGGACAAGAAAGCAACGCGAGGTCTTAACATCTGTACGGTTCTTTCAGCACGTTCCACGCAGATGCAGGCGATGTCAGCCAGCTGTTCTGCTGTCGGATAGGGAATAACACCGCAGTCGCCCAGTACGAGGATGCCGTTATCGCCGTACTGCGGCGTATTGGTCAGCAAAATGAAGGCACTGGATACGGTCTTGTTGCCCGGACGAGGACCTACGACCTGAAGGCCGGCACGAATAACGTCAGCAGACGTCGTAACGGCACCGGATACAACACCGTCAGCATCGCCGAGAGCTACGAGGCCAGCAGCGAAGAAGGTATAGTTGTTAACCATAATTTCGTAAGCTTTTTCCGGCGTCATGCCTTTCTTTTCGCGGCGTTTTGCAAAATATGCGCACAATTCATCCATGCGGTAATACGTTGCCGGGTCGATAACTTCGACGCCCGTAAGGTCAATCTGGTATTTAGCAGCATCTTTTTTGATTTGTTCCAGTTTGCCTACGAGGACAATTCTGGCAAAGCCTTCGGCCAAAACACGTTCGGCAGCTTTCAGTACTCGGGGGCTGCTCGTTTCCGGAAGAACAATCTTCTTCTGCGCTTTCGCAACACGGGCTTTCAAATCTTCAGTAAATCGCATGAGGGAACCACTCCTTAAATAAATCTTAAAAATGAATGTTTGACAGCTTTATTATAATACAAAATGGAGTCGAATCAAATACGTTTCGCCTGCTTATTGCAATAATACGAACAATTCGGCATGAAAGTTAATCATTTTATAATATACTATTATGCATTTATGCTATCATACATGAGTTTATGTGCTATCTTAAAGACCAGCAGCAGAATGAAAGGATGTATTGCTCCCGACTGGAGAAGATGAGAATTCGCTGAAGAAAGAATATCCCCATATACAAAAGGAAGCGACGACAGCCATTCGGTACGCAGCGTCTTTTCCAATACACGTCATACATGCAAAAAAAGACATACACCGAAGTGTATGTCTTGTAAAAAAATTGGTGGGCGATAACAGGATCGAACTGCTGACATCCTGCTTGTAAGGCAGGCGCTCTCCCAGCTGAGCTAATCGCCCGGATAGTGGTGACCCCTACGGGATTCGAACCCATGTTCTCGCCGTGAAAGGGCGGTGTCTTAAACCACTTGACCAAGGGGCCATGCTAGAGTAAATGATGGTGATCCACCCGAGATTCGAACTCGGGACACCCTGATTAAAAGTCAGGTGCTCTACCGACTGAGCTAGTGGATCATAAATTTGGCAGGGGTAGCTGGATTCGAACCAACGATGACGGAGTCAGAGTCCGTAGCCTTACCGCTTGGCGATACCCCTGTATTGGCTCCTCAAGTAGGACTCGAACCTACGACAAATCGGTTAACAGCCGATTGCTCTACCGACTGAGCTATTGAGGAATAGCTTCCTCTCAAAGAGGAAATATGGAGCGGAAAACGAGGCTCGAACTCGCGACCCCCACCTTGGCAAGGTGGTGCTCTACCACTGAGCTACTTCCGCATGACGACGAAATTTATTTTAGCACTTTCGTCAGTGCTTGTCAACACATTTTTTGAAAGTTTTTTTAAGAACTTCGATGAAGTTCTCTCGAACCCTCCCTGTGTCGGCCCGTTCATCAGAACGCTTAATCATAATATCATGCCTCCTGTAATCTGTCAATAGATTTTTTCACTTTTTTTGCAAGCAGTGCAGAATAGCCCCGGCAGAGCTGCAGCAGCACTGCCGGGACATTCTGCATATCATTATTATAAGATTATAAGGAGGCGTATATCAGCCTTCAACGCAGGCAATGCCGCGCTGCAGAGCTTCCAGATTCATCGGAACGAGCTTTGCTTTCTTGCCCGTGAACATTTCATGG
>NZ_SJOT01000040.1:0-12792 GCF_012027795.1 Megasphaera sp. SW808 | reverse complement strand
AGATTGTATACCGACATTTGTCTAGTACTAAAGATAAATTAAATTATTTATTGTGGTATTACTTTCCCGCATTTTCTATATTTTTTAGAAAAATACATGATAAAGCCAGTAAAAAAACATAAACTATAAGGGATATAATATTTGAATGTTATGATGGAATGTTACGATATCTGTATAATCTTTGTATAATTTTTATTTTATAGGATATGTTGTTTTGGGAGTGATGATGTAGATATGTATGAAATGAATTTTTATAATTATTTGCTGAAATCAAAAGGAAATGAATTTCAGGATGTTTTCTATCGTTTAATGAAAGAGGTATATTCAAAGCAATTTTATGCAATAAAGCCTAATGGCAAGTTGGGTGATCATGGGTGTGATGGGTATCTGTCTGATGGGACTTATTTTCAAGTATATAGTCCTGAAAAAGCTGAAAAAGCCAGGCAGCGCAAGATGCTAGTTGATTTTGTGAAATTATATCGTTTTTTAGAAAAGATGTCTGCATCATACCCGGTAATAACTGCTTACATATTTGTTTTCAATAATAAATATGATGCTGTTATAACTATGGAATGGGCCGAAAAAATAGAGGTTTTAAAAAGAAATTATCCCAATGTTGAATTTTTAATTTGGGATAATCAATTTTTACAAAAACTATTCCAATCATGTGATATTTCTGCTCAGAAAAGGATACTGAATTTGTATTTGTCAGATGATGAAGTGATTGGGCGAGGGGTAAACGAGATAGTATCCCAAAATTTATATCAAGATTTATCAAACATTACCCAATTAAAAAAATATATCAATTTGGTAATTAAATATATTGAAAAAAATGATTTCTTAGCGCCTTTTCATGATGATGGGCTGGATGATATTGATGTATTGTTAGTAATGTTAGAAAATATTGTTTTTAATGATTCTAAGTTAGAAGGCATAAGATTAAAATCAATTAACGAGATACGTATATTATGTAACTTGATATGTTATAATACGTCCCCAATAAGAAATGGAATAGGTGGACCTTGTAGAATGGATAGAAAAGAATATCAAATTTTTACTGAGAGAATAAAAAAGCAGAGAGAAGCTGTATATGGAGTTCTTCATAAACTTTTGAGCGGTGAAGAGAAAATTATTGGAATATTTCAAAAAATGGGCTTTTAAAGTAAATGTTAAACGGTTGATTTGCGCATACATTTCATATATAGTATTTTTTTGCGACCTCAATTATATATTATGGATATGAAATGTATAATTTTAAAGTTTGGAATTTATGACAGATGTTGGTGTAACTGCAAAAAAATATACTGCTTAATAAATCTTGTAACATGTTATATCACCTGATAGCTGTAGGATATGTCTATTTTTTAGAAGTCAAAGCTGTCACATAAAATAAACTGCACCTAGCTAAGGAGATAATCCAAAAAGTAAAATTTTTTGACTACTGCATTTTTAACGTATGACATTCATTTTTTTATTTGCAAATGAAGTTACAAGCCAGTGTAATATTTGTAATAAAGTACAAAAAGTTTTACAAGATGAAGTTACAATCTAAGTGCAACACCCACAATAAAAAATGACACATAGGTTTCTGATATACTGGTGTCGACTAAAACAATTTATATATCGGAGAAAACCTATGTGCCACTATCATCATCTTACACTATCTGACCGAGAAAAGATACTCTTTTTTCGCGCAAAGTCCTATTCTATTACCTAAATCGCCGCCGAACTCGGCTGTCACCCGTCTACTATCTCGCGAGAACTGCGCAGAAATACGGTACAGGGGACGTACCTGCCGGTAACGGCTCAGGAGCAGTATGCCACCGTGCGTCATGTAAGCCGCATAAGCACCTAGAAGATGCCGCCCTATACGCTGTGGTCAAAGATCTGTTTCTCATTCACCACTGGTCTCCGGCAGAAATTGCCGGCCGCCTGCGGTTGGAGCATCACCAATGCGTCATCAGTTACAATACCATTTACCGGGCCATCTATGCCGGGGAGTTTGACGATAAGCCCTTATCTCATGGCAACCGCGGCGCTGTCCGTAACCTGCGGCCTCGGGGGAAATCCCACCATACCCGGACGTATACAGAACGACAGGGCAGCATCGTCATTTCCCATGACATTTCAGAACGGCCCATCGGAGCAGAAAATCGCTCCTGGCGCGGCCATTGGGAATGCGATACCGTATTGGGAAAGCAGGGCAAAGCCTGTCTGGTCACGCTGGTAGACAGAAAGAGCCGGTACTTACTGGGAGACAAAGCGGCAAAAAAGAACGCCCAGGCCGTCAACGAAGTCATGCTTCGGGAATTGAATGGCCAGCCCCTGCGCAGCCTTACGCCGGACCAGGGAAAAGAATTTGCAAATCACGCTGCGGTCACGGAAGCCTTAGAAGGCGTACAGTTTTACTTTCCGCCGCCGCATCAGCCGTGGCAGCGGGACAGCAATGAAAACACAAACGGGTTGTTGCGTGAGTACTTCCCGAAAGGAATGGATCTTACGCCTGTTTCAGAAACCTATATTCAACAAGTCTTTGCGGAACTCAATCTTCGGCCGCGAATGTGCTTGGGATATAAACCTCCCTATGAAGTTTGCCATTCAAAAAAGTTGCACTTAGCTTGACAATTCACCAATAAAAAATAGGTTAATCACTCTAATAGAATAAAGTTACGATATAGTATTCTAAAAAGGAGCTTGCAAACCATTTTGCGAAAAATACTTGACGCTACCGATTATTACCTATTCCTAATCGGCAATAAACGGAATACCATAAGCTTTTATGAACAGCTTATTAAACAGGTCGCGGGACGAGGTGGTGGCTGTGGTGATGGGGAACCATTCTGGTTTTTTCAGGGTCAGGAGCCAGGCTTCTTTTGTTTCGTAGTTCAGCTTATAGGTTGTACGGCCGATGTTTTTTGTTGTGCCGTCGGGCGAAACGAGGAAGGAGTTGACGGACAGGACGTAAATGGGCGGCGCATATTCGTCGATGGAGAGCGTGTCGACCAGGTCGACTTGATAGTAGCCTTGATGCATGGCTGTCGGTGCATAGTGAGGGCTTTCGTCGTAATCGTTCCAGTCCATAGCGTGTGATGCGCAGGGGAATAAAATGGCTCCGCTGAGCAGGATGGCGGCAATGCTTTTTTGCAGGATCTTTGCCATAAGGGATACCTCCTAATAATAAGTATAATTTTTGATTATATTACTATTTATTATACTGCTTTGTCAATAGAATAATTGCTGTGCAAAAATCATGTTCCAATCGATTATTGCAAGTGCGAGCAGTACATATAAACTTTTTGGAACGAATGTTGATTTCTATATATAGGCAGATATATAATGGTCGTAATCCAATAGAGGATAGAATATTACCGGAAAGGATGACTGACGATGAGACATCAAAGGGTATCTAATATAATTATGACGGCTGTGATGGGGCTATGTGCTGTCATGGGTGCGCAGGCTGCCGATATGAGAAATCCGAGTCAGGAGCCTAATGTCGTTTCCAGCTATGAATACCAGTCTGTTTCCTATGGAAATACGGCTGACGGTAAGACCTATCATCGCGTCGTGACGAAGCGCAACGGCGTGACGGAATCGGACGTAACGACGGTCGATGGAAACGGCGGCGTTCTGACGTGGGATACGGACGACAGGGGACGCCATGTGGAAGGCCATATGAACGGCATCCAGCTGAAAGACGGCAACGTGACGGCGAATACCATAGCGGCGAAGCATGTGCAGGCTTCCAGTGCGGATTTAGGAAATATATACGGCAGCCGTGTAGAAGCGCCGACGGGTACGATTGGCGGCGTTGCCTTTGCCGGGCAGGGCGTTGTGACCGGAATTCAGACGGATGAAACCGATCCGACGTCGGCAGTCAGCGTAGCGTACTTGCAGCAGAAGTTAGCCGAGCTGGAAGCGGAAAACCAAAAACTGCGGGAAGAGCTTGAAGCCTTAAAAAGGTAAAGATATAACTTCACATAACATAAGAGCATCCTTTTGTTTTGGTGCGTCAGCACTGTAATTGATGAGGATGCTCTTTTTTGTCGCGCCAAGTTCTTGCTGTTGGTCGGTGTTTATGATATATTTATAAAATGTTTACAGTATATTTACGAATGACAGCGGCGTCTCGCTGAACTGCCGGGAGGGAGAATGGTTGTGTTGAAAGAAGGGAATTCGATGCCGGAATTAGTTTTGAAAGTCGGCATAGTTGTATATTTTTTGCTGATTGTTCCCGTGG
Organism: Megasphaera sp. SW808; assembly: GCF_012027795.1. Lineage (NCBI taxonomy): Bacteria > Bacillati > Bacillota > Negativicutes > Veillonellales > Veillonellaceae > Megasphaera > Megasphaera sp. SW808. The sequence goes on along the minus strand of NZ_SJOT01000040.1, from coordinate 8,552 downwards.
CGTTTGTGATGCCTAATTATTTGGCATGGGAAAATGGCTTGTTGGAAATGCTGCAAAATATGGTGTTATTTTTCAATGTAATTCTTTGTTTTTCGTTTTTTCGCAAAACAGCAGGACAGCGGTTTCATACATTATGGCTGGCTGTGTCCGGATATTTTTTGCTGCTGTTTGGGCGAGAAATCAGCTGGGGGCGAATCTTTTTTCAGACAGGCATGGATGAGCATGGGCCGACGTTTATCTCTATGAGCTCTGTGCCGGGACATCAGTATATTCATGGCGGTATTTCTATTTATACGGCGATTGTGCTGGTATCTTTAATTTGGCTTGTTCCCTGGAAGAAAATTTTTCATGAAATTCCGGTGCCTAAATTGGGATTTGCTATCCTGATTGTAACGGCTGTATTAGCGGCCTGCGGCGACAAGGGGCTGTTGTTTCACTCCTATGTAGACAGCAATATAGAAGAATTGGCCGAGTTATTGTCGTATATCATGCAGGGCGGATTTGCCGCTTGGTATTACAAGCAATTTAAAATGTTGAAATAGCGTTAACGGGCAAAACTATATTCAAAAAATGAACGCCGTACATCCGATGTGTGATGTACGGCGTTGTTGTCGTATATGAGGTTAAAAGGACGGCGGAGAAACGGCGAAAATGACGACGGCTGGTTCTTCGCCTACGTTTTGCCAGGTATGCTTCGTTTCGCTTTTGATGCGCACGCTGTCGCCGGCATAGAGGACGCAGGTTTCGAAATCCAGGGTCAGCTCGACGGTGCCGGCCTGGACGAGAGCGACTTCTTCTCCCTTATGGGCCAGCGGTTCCTGGCAGCTCTTGGCCTTAGGCGGCAAGGTGAGCTGCATCATTTCGATGGTGCCGTTCATGTCCGGCGTCAGGACTTCGTAATGAATGCCCTGGTCGATGAGCTGACGGCGGTTTTCCTTGCGGACGACGTCGCTTTGGATGTCGGGGCTGTCCAAAAAGAATCGGTATAGCGGTTCGTCCAAGGCGATGGACAAGAGACGAATCGTATTCAGCGACGGCGACGCCTGCCCTCGCTCTATCTGGCTGAGCATGGACGACGTGATTTGCGACGCCTCGGCCAGTTCTTTTATCGTCAGGCCGCGGGCCAGGCGGTAGCTTTTTATTTTTTGACCTAATTGCAGTGATAAATCCATGACAGGCTCCTTTCTGTATTGATACTAGCAGACGAAGGCCTTCTTCGTCAACTATGCGGGCCGCCTCACGTCAGCTTATCCAGCTCTTCCATCATGGCCCGGCGCCGCTTGTACTGCTGCCGCCATTGACTGACGAGGGCCTGTACGAAGGGCGGCCCGCCGGGAAGGCGTTTCATCTTGCGCAGAATCCGTACGATTTTGACGTAGCTCGGACGGCCAAGGCCTTGGACGGCAATCTCTGTGACGATGTGTTCGTAAAGCTGAAGGAGCTCGTCGGGAAAATTCTCTTTGAGGATGGATTCGTATTGCTGTACTTCCGACAGGCGGCAATGCTTTTGGACGTGGCAAAGAAGGCGGTCGTAGAGCTTTTCTTCGGCGTATAGTTGGCCGGCGTAGGGATTGGTTCCCCAGCTGGTCAGAATTTTTTCCCGTTGTTCCCGCCATTCCTCCGGCTTATACAGACTCTTTAATTCCCTGTACAAATCGATGTTGGCGACGTGGATAGTCAGGGCTAAATCCCACAGCATTTGGAGGTAGCGTTCCTGCTTTCCTGTCTTTTTGTATAACTCCTTGAGTTTTTCGCAGCATTCGCGGGCGATGTACGACGGCGTGCTGTCGGCGGCGTAGGCTTGTTCCAAGACGGCAATCGCATTGGCGTCGTCTTGCTGCCATTCGTAAAATTCACTCAGCAGCAGGCAGACGCTGCCGTACTGTTTGTATTGGGCAATATAGGCTGCTTGTTCCTCGGCAGGACAGCCTTTTTGCTCCATCAGAAGGACATGGGTTTTTATTTTTTGCGGCAAGATGACGTTTTCAAAATCTGTCTGCCGGGCAGCTTTTTGTACTTCCTTATCGGTCAAGGCCAGCTTTTTGTCTAAAAAGTCCGGGCCGGGGAACTGCTGCAGGATAAACTGCATGGCACAGTCCTGGGCCAGCTCATACCATAGGCCGTCCTTATGGGTGTAATCGAGCTGCCGGGCTGCCCAATCGAAGATGCGGAGCTGGTTTTCTGCCGTGCAGTAGGGAAGCAGCTTGCCGACGATTTGATAGCAGAAATCGAACAAGCACCACAGCCCGCCGTCGGAGTCGTCCATATCCGTAGCTTGCAGCTGCGACAGGGTGTAATCTACCGTTTTGAAAATACCGTCTGCCGTAGCTGCGGATATACGCTGGTCCAGGGACGATAAAAAAGAGTACAGCTCTCCTGTAAAATAACTGGCCTGTTCATAATCTATATAGTCATCCCAGCCGGCGTCGGCGAAAATGCGGTCAATTTCCTGTCTCCATTCTTTCAGCAGGCCCTTGGTCATGACGTTTTGCGTGAGCATGCGGAACCGGTTCTGCAGGGCCGGTTCTTTTTCTAAAATGGAGTATAAAAAGGCGCGGACCGTCAGGTCGTCGGCGTTGTGTATGAGTTCAGCGAGGATGGTTTCCTTGTCCGGCTTGCAGGTCATTTCGGGGAAATCAGGCAGGACGTCGGCTTTCCAGTCGTCTAAGACATCATCTTCTTCCTCTCCGCTTTCCCATTCCGGTTCATCGGGCGTTGCTGACAATATGAGGTCCTCTGTTTCCTGACAGGCGAACAGGACGGCGGCCATGTGCTTGCAGTGATTGTCGTCAGCCGCATAAGGGCAGGTGCAGGACATCGCCTCAATGATCCCGTCTTTTATATCGATTTTAACGTCATAGTCTTCCGTTCCCAAGACGACAGCTGTTATTTGCGTGTCTGTAATTTTGAGATCCTCGACGGCGGCGTCGCGGTAATACTCTGCGCCGCGATGCAGTATATGCGGTTTAAATAAGAGTTCCCAGTCCATTGTATGCCCTCCTCCTGCGCATAGTTGTACATAATAGTCTGATTTGAAGATATATCAAAACGTTGCCGTCAGGCGAGAGGGCAACGTTTTGCAGAATCTTATCGTTCATCACCTTTTAAGATGGTGATTTTTTGTTTAAAATGAATGGCTTCGTCAAACTCCTTGAGCATTTCCGGGCTTGGTTCCTTATCCATCTTGCTGACGACGTAGATGGCGATGAGGGAGAAAATGAATCCCGGTACGATTTCGTACAGTCCCAGCCAGCCGAACTGCTTCCAAATGAGGACGGTCAGGCCGCCGACGATGATGCCGGCCAGAGCGCCGTTTTTCGTCATGCGCCGCCAGTACAGGGACAGGAGAATCGTCGGGCCGAAGGCTGCGCCGAAGCCTGCCCAGGCATAGGCGACCATGGTAAGGATATAGCTGTTCGGATTCAGGGCCAGGATGATGGCCAGTGCCGAGACGACGAGAACGGTGATGCGGCTGACGAGGATCAATTCCTTGTCGCTGGCGTTCTTACGGATAAAGGTATGGTAGAAGTCTTTGGAGATGGCCGACGCCGTGACGAGAAGCTGAGACGACGCCGTACTCATGATAGCTGCCAGTACGGCCGATAAAATCAAGCCGGTGACGAAGGGCGAGAAGAGCATCTGGCTCATGACCAGGAAGACCTTTTCCGTATCGGCGCCAGTCAGCGGGTCGATCAGCACGACCTTGCCGACGAGGCCGACGAGAACAGCCGCGGCCAGGGAAATGACGACCCAGGTCATAGCGATGTGCTTCGATTTCTTCAATTCGTCAGGATTGCCGATAGCCATGAAGCGGACGAGGATGTGAGGCTGGCCGAAGTAGCCTACGCCCCAGGCCAGGGATGAAATGATGCCGATAATGCCGGCTGTGCTCGAGTCGGGCACCATATCCAGCAGCTGCGGCGCATCGGCAGCGATGCGGGTCATCGTTTCGACGGGGCCGCCGACGACGATCATGCCGACGAGGGGCACGAGGACGATGGCTAGGAACATCATGCAGCCCTGGATGAAGTCAGTCCAGCAGACGGCCATAAAACCGCCCAGAAAGGTGTATACGACGACGACGCCGGCACTGAGGAGCAGAGCCGAGAAATAATCCATGCCGAAGACCGTTTCAAACAGCTTCCCGCCGGATACGAAGCCCGACGACGTATAAATCAGGAAGAAGATGAGGATAAATACGGCCGAAATGATGCGGATCAGGTTCTGGTCGTCGTGGAAGCGGTTTTTTAAGTAGTCCGGCATAGTCAGGCTGTTGTTGGCGATTTCCGTGTAATTGCGCAGGCGCTGTGAAATATAATGCCAGTTTAAGTAGGTGCCGATGGCGATGCCGATGGCGATCCACGACGCGGATACGCCTGTAGAGTAGGCCAGGCCCGGAACGCCCATGAGCATCCAGCCGCTCATGTCGGACGCTTCGGCGCTCATGGACGTAATCCACGGACCGAGGCTGCGGCCGCCGAGGATGTAGTCGCTCAGGTGCCGCTGGGAGCGCGAGTAATATACGCCGATGAGCAGCATTGCCAGCAGGTAAATAGCAAATGCCGTAATTACGGACACATTTGATTCAATCATGAAATAATTCCTCCCCCTGCTCAAACAGGCCGAACGGACGTATCGGCAGACCTGCTCAAGCGATTGTCTTGTAATAGCATTCTGTATATAAATAAAATAATGGTTTCATTGTACTGTACTTTTGCCCGGCAGGCAAGGGTTTTATCGTGATAAAGTGGAAAAATTTATTAAATGTATTTATAATAATAGAATCTAAGTACATTTTTGAAGAATTTGCCCATGCGGAGGCCACAGTCCGGCGGAACGCATGTCAATACCTGCATACAGAGAAATGGGAGACACTTATGAATATACTGACGTTAGATAAAGTAAAAAAATCATACGGCCTGCGCGTCCTCTTCGACGACGTGACCTTTGCCGTCGACGGCGGGCAGAAATTGGGCCTTATCGGCTTAAACGGCGCCGGCAAGACGACGCTGCTGAAAATTATCGCCGGCCTGGCCGAAGCCGACAGCGGGGATATCTGGAAAAATCAGAAGGCCCGCATTCATTTCCTGCCGCAGGAACCGCAGTTTTTGCCGGGCCGCACGGTGCTGGAAAGCGTGCTGGACGGCGACCTGCCGGTCATGCGGCTCCTGCGCCGCTATGAAGAAGCGGTCCAGCGCGGCGACGACGAGGGCGTCGTCAAGCTGACCGAAGAAATGGATGCGAGCCATGCCTGGGAGCTGGAGCAGCATGCCAAGGTCATTTTGCAGAAATTGGGTATCGACGACCTGACGCAGCGCGTCGACGAGCTGTCGGGAGGACAGCGCAAGCGGCTGGGGCTGGCCCGGGCCCTGATTATGCCCTGCGATCTCCTCATCATGGACGAACCGACGAACCATTTGGACGACAAGACGATCCTATGGCTGGAAGAATATCTTCGGGACAGCAAGGCGGCCCTTATTGTCAGCACCCATGACCGGTATTTTCTCGATACGGTCGTCGATTCCATGATTGAGCTCGACCGGGGCCATGTCTATACGTATGAGGGAAACTATGCGGCCTATTTGGAACTGCGGCAGGCGCGGCTGGAGCAGGAAGAGGCGTCGGCAGAAAAGCGGCGCAACCTCATACGGCGTGAAACGGCCTGGATTCGCCGGGGCGCCCAGGCACGCTCGACGAAGCAGAAGGCCCGCCGCGACCGGTACGAACAGCTCTGTGCCATTGAAGACGGCAAGCCTGTGGAAAACGTAGAAATCTTCGATACGTCCGTGCGGCTCGGCAAGACCATATTAGATATTGACGGCGTGGCCTTTGCCTATCCGGGGCAGGAGGCGTTGTTCAGCGGCGTGACCTATCACGTCGTCAAGCACGACCGCATCGGCATTATCGGCGAAAACGGCGTAGGGAAATCGACGATGCTGAAAGTGCTGTCCGGCGAGCTGCAGCCCACGGCAGGGACGCTGACTATCGGCCAGACCGTCCGCTTCGGCTTCTTTACGCAGCAGCTGCCGGAGTTTGACGAGTCCATGCGGGTCATCGATTACATCCAGGAGCGGGGCCATTTCGTGACCAACCAGTTCGGCCAGCGCATATCGGCGACGCGTCTGCTGGAGCAGTTTCTCTTTTCCGACGAGATGCAGTATACTTATATTTACAAGCTCAGCGGCGGCGAACGGCGGCGCCTCTATTTGCTGCGGCTGCTCATGGAGCAGCCCAACGTCCTCCTTCTGGACGAACCGACCAATGATTTGGACATACCGACTCTCACCGTGCTGGAACGGTATCTCGATACGTATCAGGGCGTCGTCCTCGTCGTATCCCACGACCGCTATTTCCTGGACCGCGTAGCCGATAAGCTGTTCATCATCGAAAACGGGACGTGGAAAAGGTATTACGGCGATTACAGCGACTATCTGGCCGAAACCCTTGCCGTCCGCAGCGAGAAAGACGATGTGAAAAAATCGCCGGCTGCGGCGCAATCAAAGGGCGAAGCGGCTCCGGCTGCCCGCAAAGCTGGTCTGACGGCCCGGCAGGAGGAAGAACTCCGGCGTATTTTGGAGGAACTGCCGCAGTATGAAGGATTACTAAAAGGCATCAATGCGGCCATCGCGGCGGCCGGAAGCGATTACGAACAGGTAGAATCGCTCTTAAAAGAGCAGCAGGAGACGCAGCGGAAGGTCGACGAGCTGACAGAACGATGGTGCGAGCTGGAAGACTTGAAAGCGGAGTAAAAATATAAACATATGGACGGGTATGACATGGTATTTTTCGTATCTATGATAGTTTGAGCATTCATTCTTAACTATGCAAAATCAGCATAAAAATCATGTAAAAATCAGTAAATAAAATACGGTAAAGTAATGGAAATCAATTCTCTGTTTATGTTATTCTATAGGTAACGAAAAAGTTTGTGATAAATGATTACATAGTTTGCATGTAAATATTTTTTACAAAAAGGAGAAAAAGATGTCTGTATTCCGTTCCAGATTCAAAGAACTTCAGCGGCGCGTTCCCATAGATGAACACAACTGTGCCGTTCAATTTGACGAAACTAAGTGCAAAAATTGCACATTGTGCCGCCGAGCCTGCGCCAACACGCAGAGCATCATGGACTATTACAGTTTGGCAAGTACGGGCGATATGCCGATTTGCGTCCATTGCGGTCAGTGCGCTTCGGCTTGTCCCTTTGACGCTATTACGGAAGTAAACGACGTAGAAAAAGTAAAAGCAGCAATTCAGAATCCCGATAAAATCGTCATTTTCCAAACGGCTCCGGCTGTCCGCGTCGGCCTTGGCGAATCCTTCGGCATGGAGCCGGGAACCTTCGTCGAAGGCAAGATGGTCGCGGCCCTGCGGGCTCTTGGCGGCGATTACGTATTCGATACGGACTTCGGCGCTGACCTGACGATTATGGAAGAAGCGACGGAGCTGCTCCACCGCCTCCAGTCCGAAGAAATCCCTATCCCGCAGTTTACGAGCTGCTGCCCAGCTTGGGTGGAATTCGCTGAAATTTTCTATCCCGATCTCCTTCCGCATTTATCCTCGACGAAGAGCCCGATCAGCATTTTGAGCCCGGTCATCAAGACCTTCTTTGCGCAAAAGAAAGATATCGACCCGAGCAAGATCGTCAACGTCTGCGTTACGCCCTGCACGGCGAAAAAAGCGGAAATTCTTCGTCCCGAATTCAACAGCTCATCCATTTTCTGGGATGTTCCGGAAATGCGCGACACCGATATCTGTATTACGACGCGTGAATTGGCGAACTGGATTAAAGAAGAAAATATCGACTTTGCTGCCTTGGAAGACAGCAAGTTCGATACCGCCTTCGGCGAATCGTCTGGCGGCGGCAAGATTTTCGGCAACTCCGGCGGCGTTATGGAAGCGGCTATCCGCACGGCGTACCACCTGTTTACAGGCCGTCCGGCTCCGAAGGATTTCATTCCCTTTGAAGAAGTCCGCGGCCAGGAAGGCGTCAAAAAAGCCAGCGTCGCCTTCGGCCACTTCGTACTTCACGTCGCCTCTATCAGCGGCTTGGCCAACGCCCGCGCCTTTATCGACGACCTCATCAAAAACAACGATTTCGAAAACTATTCCTTTATCGAAGTCATGGCCTGCCCCGGCGGCTGTATCGGCGGCGGCGGCCAGCCTAAGGTCAAACTGCCTCAGGTGAAAAAGGTCAACGAAGCCCGCATTGCCTCGCTGTACAAATCGGATGAAGAAACGGATATCAAAGCCAGCTGGCAGAATCCGGAAATCGAAGAATTGTACAAGCTCTTCCTCGACGAACCTCTGTCGGAAATGGCCGAATGGGCCCTTCATACCTACTTCAGCGACAAGTCCGATCAGCTGGGCAAGATGAAGAACCTGACGCCGGAAACAAACCCCATGTCTACGCGATTCAAACCGACGGTAAATCAGCCGTTGTAATCAGACATATCATAGCAGCATAGAGATGTAAGACCAGCCTGACGCGTGATGTGACCCCAAAAAGTTAGACCTTAGTAACGAGGTAGTTTTTGCTATCTCGTTACTTT
>NZ_SJOT01000004.1:0-131613 GCF_012027795.1 Megasphaera sp. SW808 | reverse complement strand
CAATGCACTGCTCTCTTTTTGTAATCAGCATCTTCTATCCTAGCATCCAGGGCAAGCCCTGGGATAAGCAGAGTGCCAGTTTTGAAGGAGCGACAGCGACGCGCAAAACTGTGCGAATCGCTTATGTCGGACCGCTGACGTAAACGGGATATGTGACAGCAACATATGCATGCGTGCCGGTCCGACTGATAGGTGCGACGACCGCCAGCAGGAGACATATATAGTATGTATGCGTTCTTTTTTTGTATATGTGCAGCTTCCTATCCTTCCAGGTCCCTGGGATAAGCAGGGAACACCGTTTGAAGGAGCAAAGCGACGCACAAACGGTAGTGAGTCCCTTACTTCGAATCGGGACACATGAGATAGAAGCTGATAGGTTCATGCCGCAATGCCTGCCGATTCGAAGCCCTGATGGAGATACACTCGACAGATAGACAGCGACGCGCAAAACTGTGCGAATCGCTTATGTCGGACCGCTGACGTGAACGGGATATGTGACAGCAACGTATGTATGCATGCCGGTCCGACTGATAGGTGAGACGACCGCCAGCAGGAGACGTATATGTTTTGTATATAGCGGCTTCCCATCCGATGTCAAAGAGTTGCCTTAAGATCAGCATAAGCAGGAAACCCCATTTGAAGGAGCAAAGCGACGCGCAAACGGGAGTGAGTCCCTTACTTCGAATCAGGGAAAATGAGATGGAATACTGATAGGTCTATGTGGCAACAGCTGTCGATTCGAAGTCCTGATGGGGATATACTAAACAGATAGACACAACGCATAAAAGCGACGTATAGGTGAGGTGACTGCCAGCAGGCGACGCATGTAACATGTATGCGTTTTTTTGGCATGTGTGTATTTTTTCAGAATACATGATGACTTTTCCCGACATATGTTGCACCTTGCAAATGTATGATACAATGAGTTTAATTACTTGTGAATCTAACCGCCTATACAGAAAGAAGAGAAAGGATAGTATCTCCATGAAAGATAAACTCGTTATTGTCCGCGGCGGCGGCGACATTGCGACCGGAACGATACAGGCATTGCATCGGGCTGGATTTTCCCTCTTAGTGTTGGAAGTGGCCGACCCGTCGGCGATTCGGCGGCAAGTTGCCTTGTCGGAAGCCGTATATGATGAAACGGCGTCTGTCGAAGACCTTACGGCCCGGCTTTGCCGCAGCGGCAAGGCCATCGAGAAGGCCTGGAACAAGGGCGAGGTCCCGGTTATCATCGACCCTAAGGGCCGCTCTATTGCGGAGCTGCAGCCCTGGGCCGTTGTCGATGCTATTTTAGCAAAGCGGAATCTTGGTACGAATAAAGAAATGGCGCGCCATGTCGTCGCCCTGGGGCCAGGCTTTACGGCCGGCAGCGACGTGGACGCCGTTATTGAGACGATGAGAGGGCACGATTTAGGGCGCATCATATTGGAAGGACAAGCCAAAGCCAACACGGGTGTGCCAGGGCTGATCGGAGGCTATGGAAAAGAACGAGTGATCCACAGTCCGGCGGCAGGCCGCTTTTACGGTCTCGTACGCATCGGAAGCGTAGTTGAAAAAGGGCAGCCTCTGGGCGTTATTACGAAAGAGGCTCTGCCTGAGGGATATGTTCCAGGGCCCGACGACGGAGTACCTGTGCCGGCCTCTTTGACGGGATTGGTTCGCGGTTTGATTCGGGATTCTAATCCTGTCGTCGAAGGCTTTAAAATCGCCGATATCGACCCACGGCAGGAAGAAATGAAAAATTGCTTTACCATTTCCGACAAGGCCCGCTGCATTGGCGGCGCCGTCGTGACGGCCTTGCTGTGGTTGGAAGGGCGGAAATGTCAGGAGGCGGGATATGAGCTATAATCAAACCTCATCTTGCCGGCAGTATCCGTGCCTGCTGTATCGAAAGGGTTGCACCGAGGCGGCATCCATTATGATTTCCGATGAAGTCGCGTGGGATCTGTGGCTGAACGGCCGCTGTATACGCCATATGACGTCGTCGCCTCACGAGCTGGACGTATTAGCCATCGGCTATTGCATGCAGCAGGGCCTGATAGAAAACGGTCAGGCCGTTCGTGCCTGCTATGAAACTCGCGGTATATCCATTGCCGTCGTCGGCGTCAAACAGGCCTTGGCGAACAGCCGGAAAGCCATGACCGTTACGGCCGAGCAGTTATGCTCGTACGGCACGCTGCTGGACGAATTATCGGCGGCTCATCATATGACTCACGGCGTTCATGAAGGGGCTCTCGTGCAGGATGGAGTCGTCCTGGCCTATGCAGAAGACGTAAGCCGGTATAACGTGCTGGACCGTTTGGCCGGCGAAATATATCTCCGCAATATAGACACGTCGCAGGCCGTCTTGGTATTCAGCGGCCGCGTGCCGCAGCAGGTGGCGGAAAAGGCCAGCTTCCTCGGCGTATCGTGCATCGCCTCGCGGGCTATGGCGACGAGCGCCGGCATTGAAGCGGCGGAACGGCTGGGCCTTACGCTGGTCTGTGCCTTGCGGAGCGATTCGTTCCGCCTTTTTACTCATGAAGAACGCATTATCAAATCATACGACAAAGACCTATGCAGTCCTTGACAGCATGCATAGGTCTTATTTTGTATCTTTATATTCGCCGCAGCAGCAGGACGGGAACTTCCTCCCCCTCGGTCAGCGGCGGCGAGTGTTTGGGGCGCAGGGCCAAGGCGTTTGCCGCCTTTAGTCCCAGGAGCGCGCTGGACGTGACGACGTGGTTCGGCGTGAATACCGGCCGGCCTTGTGCAACGGAAAGGCGTCCCTGGATGAATCGGTCTACGGGATTTTCCTTCGTCAAATTTCCGTTCAGCCGGCAGGTGACGACGGGGAAATCGCCGTGCTCTTCGCCGCGGAGCTGCCGCAGCACCGGGACGGCCAGGAGGTGAAAGGCGTTGAATGCCGCCGAAGGATTTCCCGACAGTCCCAGGACAGGCACGGCGTTGCCGCCCTTCCGTTCGATGAGGCCGCCGTACGACGCCGAGCCGGGCCTCATGGCGATGCGCCGGTATAGCTCTCTGGCTCCCAGGTGATGAAAGAGCTGCGGCATGGTGTCGTACAATCCGACGGAAACGCCGCCTGTCGACAGGATCAGGTCGGCGTCGGCAGCCAGCTCCCGTACCTGCTCTATTTCTGACGCCAGCCTTTCCGGCGCGTCGCTGACATGGCAGAAGGCGACGCTGCGAATTCCTTCGTCGCGCAGCAGCTGCTGAAACAGATAAGCATTGGAGTTGTATATCTGGCCGTACTGCCGTTCTTCACCGGCCATGACGAGTTCCCGCCCCGACGTGACGAGGAGCACCCGGACGTCTTTGTACACGGGAATCGCCGTATTTCCCATGGCGACGGCGACCGATACGGCTCCGCTTGTCAGGTACGTTCCCTGGGATAGAAGCACCTCGCCGGACAGGCATTCCTCGCCGATGGGAATGATATTGTCTTCCGGCAGGGGAATGGTCGTCAATTCAATCCTCTTTCCCTGACGGCGGACGGCCTCCTGCATGACGACAGCCTGACAGCTGCGCGGCACGGCGCAGCCCGTCATGAGGCGCACGGCTTGTCCGGGAAGGACGGGCTCGTCATAGCGTTCGCCGGCGCCGATGGTGGCGACGACCTCGTAGGACTGCTCTTTTCCGTTCAGGCAGAGGGCGTACCCGTCGAAGGGCGATTTCCGATAGGGCGGATAGGGATGAGCTGCGCAGATATCGGCGGCGGCAATGCGGCCCCAGGCCTTATCGGGCGGGACGTATTCTATTGTATGCGTCGTATGAGCCAATATGCCGCGCCAGAGGGCGGCGGCTTCGGCCAGCGTGAGAGCGTTCATGACGATAATCTCCTGTCGCGTACATATCAGGTATTCTTTTTCTTTTTGCGGGGAGGCGGCGGCTCAAACAGAGAGAGAGCTTCCGTCGGGCAGGCGTCGATGCAGGCCGGCGTTCCCTGAATCGTATTGGCGCAGAGGTCGCATTTTAAGGCTACCAGGCGGAAAGACCGGCCCTGGGTGTTGCCGTGGACGATTCGGGTCATCGTAATGGCCCCGAACGGGCAGGCACGGGCGCATTTGCCGCAGCCCCGGCAGGCGTCTTCGTCGATGACGACAGTACGCTCGCCGAAAAAGATGCAGTTGAAGGGGCAGGCCGCCATGCATTGCGGATTGCCGCACTGCATGCAGTGTATGGGCTTGGTGACGTCGCTGGTGCGCATGATGCGGATGCGCGGCGTAAAATCATAGCTGTCCGGCTCCATGGAAAAGATGCGCTTGCCCGTATGGCTGACGACGCAGGCGGCCATGCAGGTATTGCAGCCAATGCACAGCTCCGGGTCGACTTTGACGTGTTTATACATGGTTTTCTCCTTTTACGGATACGCCCATGCGGGCGCGGATTTCTTCGTACCGCCGCTTGATGAACAGTTCGGCGCCTTTCTGGTTTTGGATTTTTTCGATGCGGCAGGCGCAGTACTTGAATTCAGGCGTGCGGCTTTTCGGGTCGAGGACCGACGTGGTCAGCTCGTTGCAGGCTCCGATCCACCATTGGTAGGTCATGTACGTCGAGCCGGGAGATACGCGGTCCGTCGGTAAGCAGCGGGTAATTGTATGGCCACGCGGCGAGACGACATTGACCAGTTCCCCTTCCGTAATGTCCAGGTTCCGGCAGTCCTCGGTGTTCATGGCGATGTAGCCCGGCTCGTCGGCCAGGCCGGCCAGGACGCGGCAGTTGCCGGTCATGGTGCGGACCGAATAATGTCCTACCTCGCGGACCGTAGCCAGCGAAAAGGGATATTCGGCGTTTTCCCGTTCGCGGACCGGCGTATAGGGATAGTAGTAGAAATGGCCTTTGTGGTCGGCCGTGGCGAAATGGCCGCCTTCATGGAGGATCGGCGTGCCCGTGTCGGACGGGTCTTCCGACGTACAGGGCCATTGGACGCCGTGGTTGGCGGCGATTTTTTCATAGGACGCGCCGGTAAATTTGGGACATAAGCGGCGCATTTCATCCCATATCTGCTCCGTGTCGGCGTAGTGCATGGGATAGCCCATAGCCGTTGCCAGGCGGCACGTAATGTCCCAGTCGGTCAGGCAGCCCTCTTGGGGCTCGACGAGCTTGCGGACACGCTGGAAGCGGCGGTCGCACGACGTGTATACCGCATCGTGTTCGCCCCAGGCCGTAGCCGGGAAGATGACGTCGGCGTATTCGCAGGTCTTGTTGAAGAAAATATCCTGCACGATGACGAAATCGATGTTGGATAAGGTTTCCCGGACCTCGGCCAAATTCGGGTCCGATTGGGCCGGGTCTTCGCCGATGATGTAGTAGGCGTGGATTTTTTTGGCCGGGTCCTTTTCTTCCAGTACGGCGTGAGGAACCTGGGTCAGCATCATGCCGGGCTTTGACGGCAGGGGACGGCCCCAGGCCTTTTCAAATTTCTGCCGTACCTGCGGATCGGTGACGGACTGATAGCCGGGATAATTGTTAGGCAGCAGGCCCATGTCGCACGTGCCCTGGACGTTGTTCTGGCCGCGGACGGGGCCGACGCCGGAGGCGCGGCGGCCGTAATTTCCCGTCATGAGGTTTAAATTCGAGCAGGCGATGACGCATTCTACGCCTTGGGAAAACTGCGTTACGCCCATGCCCCACAGGGTGATAGTGTGCTTAGACGAAGCGAATAAGCGGGCGGCGGCGCGGATGTCGCCGGCGGCCAGGCCCGTGGCGAGGGAAACCGCTTCGGGGGCGTATTTCTTCTGCGAAATTTCCGCCGCATATTCCTCGAAGCCCGTCGTGTGGGCCTTGATGAAATCGTGGTCTACCAGGTCCGACGTGACGATGACGTGGGCCATGGCGTTGAGAAACAGCATGTTGGTGCCGCCCTTGATGGGCAGGTAAATATCGGCGATGCGGGCCGTTTCCGTCTTGCGGGGGTCTACGCAGATGATCTTGCAGCCCTTCTTCTTGGCCCGTACGATGCGGCGGGCGACAATGGGATGGGACGCCGGCCCGTTGTAGCCGATGTTGAAGATGACTTCTGCATCTTCGATTTCGGGGATGTTGATAGACATCGCCCCTTCTCCTACGGACTCACCGAGCCCGGCAACAGACGGAGCGTGTCAAACGCGAGCGCAGTGGTCGACGTTGTTCGTGCCGACGACTGCGCGCATAAATTTCTGCATGATATAGGCCGCTTCGTTTCCCGGGCCGCGGGCCGAGCCGGCGCCCATGACTGTATCGGGGCCGTAGGCCTTGATGATGGCTTTGAGCCGTTCGGCGGCAAATTGGATGGCTTCGTCCCAGGACACTTCGACGAGGGGGGAATCCTTTCCAAACTTGCGGATCATAGGCTGGCGCAGGCGGCGGGTCAAAATCTGCGGGTCGTTGAGATAATCCCAGCCGTACAGGCCCTTCAGGCACAGGCGGCCTTCGTTGTTGACGCCGTCGGGAGAGCCCTTGGCTTCGACGACGCAGTTATGTTCCGTATCGACGGTGCAGTCGATGACGCAGCCTGCGCCGCAGTACGGGCAGACCGTAGTAATCGTTTTATAGGCTGACATAGGCAGTTCCTTTCTTACATAGTAATGCTTAATATATCTATTTTAGTATTCTCGGCGAGAATATGCAAATACTTTGTACAATAGCTCCTGTCAGGATGTCGTCAGGTACAAGATATAGTCGCAAAGGCAGTCGATGCGTTCCGGCGAGATATAGCGGAAGAACTCGTCGCCGCCGCAGCCGATGACAGCCGTCATGTTGTCGGGACGCATAGGCGGCGGCTCGGGGCCGGCGATGTAGATGATGGGAAAGGGGCCGTGGCTGCGGCTTTCGACGATGGCTATGTCGGCGGCCGTCTGCTGGGCCAGCCGAAGGAGGGCATCTTCCTTGCCTTCGCCGGCGGCGACGTCGTCAGGGCTGCAGAGCAGGGCTTGGACTGCGCCGGCTTGCAGGGCCCTGTCCGTGTCGGAGCCCCTTTTTTCACGGCAGCGGCGATGATGAGTGCTCTTGACGTAGGCGACGGCATAGCCGCGGCGCGTCAGCTCGGCAATGACCTGTACGGCAAGGCTCGTCTTGCCGTCTCCCGAGCGGGCGGCGGAGAGTGAGACGACGGGGACGGCGCGGCGGCGGTTGGCGTCGATGGCCAGGGCGTCCTTGTAAGCCGACGGCGTATTGACGTTTTCATATAGAATCGGCGCGCCTGCGTCGTCGAGGATGCGGACAGTCAATGCGTCGGCAATGGATAAGACGCGGCGTTTGCCAGCGTTCAGGGCTGCCTGCACGGCTTCGAGAGCCGCCTCTCGCCTGTACACGGCGGCCAGGGGCTGAGGCCGGCTTTTGGACATAGGCAGGAACAAATCGACTGGCGACATTTGGGCCAGTTCCGGCAGGAGCTGCTTCACAGGAGAGAAATCGTAAAAGGGAAGGTCGACGGACAAGACGAGGTAGTACGAGCAGGTACAGGCGCGGAAGGCCGCTTCCATGCCGCCGAGGGGGCCGCAATCTTGGCAGTCGTCGGCGACGACGCGGACGCGGGCGGCCAAATTCAGCGGAAGGGCCGAAAGGTCGGGAGGCCTGTTGGCCGAGACGACGATTTCATCAAAGTTGATGGCTTGGCTGCGCAGCAGCAAATCGGTCAGCAGCGTTGCGCCGCGCCACGGCAGAGAAGCCTTGTCGCGTCCCATGCGGGAACTGCGGCCGCCGGCTAAGATAATCAAGCCTAACGAAACAGTATGTACGATATTTGTCAATGCAGATTCCCCCTTTGCGTTCTCCATGTAGTATGTCTATGGTACCATAGGATGCGGGAAATGGGAAAGCGTGCAGATAGAATAGGATAACCGCATGGGTATGAGTAAAATGTTTCGAAAAAAATATTGCGTACACCCCTAAAGTCGTAGTAAAATCATGGTATATAGTGATAAAAGATATAGAATGGAGGTGCACTGAATATGAAACCTGTCCGGCTCAGTACGCAGGAAAACCGTAATTTATGTTGTGAAACCTACCCTAAGACTTTCATAACTAAATCAGTTACTGGGGGGGGGGTATGAATTTTATAAAGTAACTGCTTTAAATTTGCAGGAACGCAATGTCCTGCTTTTTAGAGAAATATATACTAGGCAGTGCGGCACCGTACTGTCTTTTTGTCGTGCCTTTTTCCAGACGATGCGATGGAATGCGTTGGACAGAGTATGAGTTTGGTAAATTGCATTATGTAATTTTGGGAAAAGGAAGCGATACTATGAATAAGAAACGATTGAGGAAACAGATTAGTTTAGCGTTGATGTTGTTTGGAATAATGCCTATGGCGGCAAGTGCTGAAGTAACTGCATATATTGATAATAATAAATTGATAGTTAATTCAGATGAGACCATAGCACATGATAAAAAATTTAATATAGACGGGAAGGACTATTACTTAAATGATTTTTCTGATGTTGAGCTCTATTTCTCAACAGATAAAGATGCTAATAGAGCTTTAGGTGTATATAGTGAAAGATTTGATTTAGAAGATACAAACATAAGTGTGTATGTGGATGGGAAAAGCAATGCTGATGGATTGCATTTATCAAATCATTATCCAAATTTTTATATTAAGAATTATACTGCAATAATAAATGCAGTAGGTTCTGATGCCATTAATTTAAGTCGGGATGTTACTACTGATGTAGACGTTATTATTAAAGAGAATTTAAAAGTTCATTTAAAAACTAATGGCAATGGTATTAGAGCTAATGCTTCTATAAATGGAGATATAGAGAATCCTAATGTTGCTTCAATTACTGTAAACGGAGATACAGATATACAACTTGATGGTGATGCTGGAAATTTATTGAGTGCGGCGCTATCTGGTAATTCTATTAATCCGACCGCTGTTTGGGCTGGTTCTGATGCTAATTCACTTACTGCTAAACAACAAGCAAAAGGTAAAGGTGAAGTGTTTTTGAATGGAAAAACAAAGATTGTACTTAATGGTAATGGAACCAATGGTTTGTTTGGCGGAGGAAAAGTTTATGGAATTTTAACAGGCAAAAATGGATATATAAATGTTAATGATTTGGATATAACGGCAAACGGAAATTATAACTACGGTATAGCTGCTACTGAAGTAAATATTTCATATAATAGTGATGACACCGTAAATAACTTTGGGAGTAAGATTGAACTTAATGGAGAAAAAAATGTAATTACGATGAATGGAAATAACAGCTATGCTATTTATGCTGAAGGTATTGATGCAAATGGAAACAGCAATTCTGTTAAATCTGGCGAAAATGGTATTGGATATATTAATTTTGAGGGCAATATTGAAGCCGAAAACGGCGGACTTATTGATTTGACTGTTCATGGATATGAAAATAATCAAAATATCCTTGTCGGGGATATTAAAGCTTATGGGACAGCAGAAAACACAGAGTCGATAGATCAGAAGACTGCTGTTCGGTTAAATGTTGAAGATTCGTTAAGGCATGTGGGCGATGCATTAGCCGCTGATGGCGGCACGGTAAACGTAACTCTCGGAAATGGCAGTGTTTGGATTGGACGTGCTGACGATTATCAGGATGCGGCCGATTCAACTTGGATAGATGAACATTTGGGACAGTTCGAATCCTCGTTTAGCGGAGATGTTCATAAGAATGGTACAGTTACCGTTGATATGGGAACTGGCTCTACATGGAAAGTCAAAGGGCAATCATGGATTACGGAATTAAAAGGAAATAATAGCGATATCGTATTAGATGGAGAAAATGGCGGTAGCTATGCCGTTCATATTGGAAAAATTGAAGGTAACAATAATTTTATAGTGACGTTGAAGCCTGATGATTTGGTAAACAGCGACATGATTTATGTAAAAGATGGAACTAACGCAACGCAGCACCTCACAATACAAAATAGTGAAGATGTACTAAAAATGGATGTTGGTGATAAAATTAGATTTGCTACCGTTGCGAATGCTGGTGGAGGATTTGATAAAGACGGAAATGTAAGCGGTGAGGTTTCAACATTTGGACGCAGTACGCGTATTAATGACAAAGGCATGTTTGATGTCGATTTTGATGTAGTATATGAAAGCTATGCGACGGATGAGCTTCAAGGAACAACAGTAGAAGATGAATATAATGGCGGTTCTGAGTTTTCCGACAGTACTGCTAAGCCGGGGACAGATTATACGGATGCAGAATATGGAACTGGAGAAAATCCTTATAATGTATATCTTGTCCGTGAAGGCGTAACGAAAGACAATGTTTCCGACGCCGGTAAGACAGTCATTGCCATGTCTAAGGTCAACTACTCCAACGCTATCTACATGGACCGCCTGAACAAGCGCATGGGCGAAGCGCGCTACATCGACGGCGATGAAGGGCTTTGGGTTCGTATGCGTCATGACCGCATCGGCAAGTCCGATGCCTTCCGCAGCATGAACACCATGATGGAACTGGGCTACGATACGCGGGTCAACGACCGCGAAGACGGCGAACACCGCCAGGGCGTGGCCATCGACTACATGCGCGGCACGGCGGACTACAAGAACGTAGCCGGTGAAGGCGACGTACGCCGCGGTGGTATCTGGTTCTACGATACGTGGCTGGGCAATAAGGGCCATTATACGGACTACGTATTGAAGTTCGGCAGATTGTCCAACGATTTCGAACTGTACACGAGAACCCTCGGCGAAAAAGTCACCGGCGATTACAGCAACTTCGTCTACTCGGCCAGCGCTGAATACGGCCGTAAGAAAGACCTGGGCAACAACTGGTACATCGAGCCTCAGGCTCAGATCCAGTACGCTCATGTTACCGACGCCGACTACACGACGAGCCAGGATACGCATGTCCAGCTCGACGCCATCGACAGCTTGATTGGCCGCGTCGGCTTCCGCCTCGGTAAGGACGTCGGCGAAAAGAGCACCTTCTACATCAAGGCCGACGTGCTCCATGAATTCCTTGGCGATCAGGATATCGAAGCCCGCGACGCCACGGGCCTCCTCAGCACGACCTACGAAAACGAAGGCACGTGGTACGACATCGGCCTCGGCTTCTCCCATCAGTTCAGCAAGGGCACCTATATGTACCTGGACATGGAAAAATCCATCGGCAACGACAATGAAGACACGTATCAGTTCAACTTCGGCATGAACTGGAAGGTCTAAGAAGCGGTGGAACGGGAAGCGAAATGCCCGGTCTGCGGCAAGGTCTTTACGGCGCACCGCGCGACGGAGCGGTACTGCAGCGCGGCCTGCCGGCGCTATGCCTACCGCCATCGGGACGAAGCCCCGCCGTCTCAGCGGGCTGGCAGCGGAAAGACGCTGCGCTCCTTTCGTTGCATCCGCTGCGGCAAGCTGGTCGTCGTGACGCAAGGGGCGGATAAGCGGAGAAAATTCTGCTCGCCCCACTGCGAGCGGCTGTACTGGAAGCATTCCAAAAACGTAGAGTCCCAGCCCGTACAGCATAGCTTCTATTGCCGGAACTGCGGCGTCCTCGTGGAAATACGGGACGCCAAGGACAGGCGGACGGCCTTCTGCAGTGCCGACTGCCGCAAGCAATGGTTTTCCATGAATCGGAAAGCCGTCGCGCATCACAGCATAAAAGGATAGCGCAGAGTGCAAAACGCTCGGACAAGTTGATTGTCCGGGCGTTTTCGTTTATACTTGTATAGAATCCGATATTCGCATGCGAGAATAACGATAAGGAGAAGCTAACGATGGAAGAGAAGGAATTGCACTGCAAGGTGACGGTGCGCATCGTGGCCGATAAGAAAGCCTTCGGCCCCGGCGTGGCGGCCTTGCTGCGGGGCGTGCGGGATTGCCGTTCCTTACAAGGGGCGGCGCGGCAGATGGATATGTCCTATTCCAAGGCCTGGACGGTCATCCGCGAGGCCGAGCGCATCTGGGGATTTCCCCTGACGGAATGCCGCGTCGGCGGCAAGCGCGGCGGCGGGTCGGTCCTGACGGCTCAGGGCGAAGCGGTGCTACGGCGGTACGACGACATGGAGGAAGCGGTCAAAGCCGTGGCGGCAGAACAGTTCGACCGCTTTTTCAGCCGCGAAGAACTGGAAAAGATAAAAGCAGGCGAGGTGTAATATGAAGAAAATCAAGACAGAAGAAGCGATCGGTCACGTGCTGTGCCACGACATTACGCAGATCATACAGGGCGTGTCTAAGGGACCCGTATTCCGCAAGGGCCATATCATTCAGGAGGAGGATATTCCCGTGCTGCTGTCTGTCGGCAAGGAGCACGTATATATATGGGAGTGCGACGACTCGACGCTCCATGAAAACGACGCGGCGGCCATCCTGCGGGATATTTCCCTGGGCGCGAATATGCACGCTACGGAGGCGAAGGAAGGGAAAATCGAGCTCGTCGCCGACTGCGACGGCTTGCTTACGATTCGCCGGCAGGGCTTGCAGGCCGTCAATTTCCTGGGCGAGATGATGATCGCCTCGCGTCACGGCGGCTTTGCCGTCAAACAAGGCGACGTGCTGGCAGGGATGCGGGTCATTCCACTGGTCATTTCCAAGGCGAAGATGGAAGCGGCCAAGAAAGGGGCTGGAACGGAGCCGTTGTTTAACGTCTTGCCCTTTACGGCCCAGACGGCCGGCGTCGTCACGACGGGCAGCGAAGTGTTCAAGGGCCGCATTGCCGATACGTTTACGCCGGTCATCAAAGAAAAGCTGGCTGAGTACGGCATCGCCGTGACGCAGCACGTCACGCTGGCCGACGAGCCGGCGGCCATTACGGCGGCGATTCAGGATATGCTGGTCAAGGGAGTCGATATGGTGTTCTGCACAGGCGGCATGAGCGTTGACCCAGACGACCAGACGCCGCTGGCTATCAAGAACACGGGGGCGCGCATCGTGTCGTACGGCGCGCCGGTGCTGCCGGGGGCGATGTTTTTGCTGGCCTATACGGACGACGGCCGTCCCATTGCCGGCCTGCCGGGGTGCGTCATGTACAGCAAGCGGACGATTTTTGACCTGGTTCTGCCGTCGCTGGCGGCTGGCGTGGAAATCCAAGCCGATGAGCTGACGCGCCTCGGCGAAGGCGGCCTGTGCCTGAACTGCCCCGTATGTACCTTCCCGAACTGCGGCTTTGGGAAATAGGAGGAGCTATGGAACGTTTTACCCATATAGACGATAAGGGAAACGCCGTCATGGTCGACGTGAGCGGCAAGGCGGTTACGGCGCGGGCGGCGACGGCTGCCGGGCGCATCGTTATGAGCCGGGAATGCTACGAAGCGGTGACGGCCGGAGACATCGCCAAGGGAGACGTCCTCGGCACGGCCCGCGTGGCCGGCATCATGGGGGCGAAGCGGACGAGCGAGCTCATCCCGCTGTGCCACATACTGAATTTGAGCCAATGCGCCGTCGATTTCATCTTTCACGATGAGGAAGGGGCTATCGAATGCCGCTGCACCGTCAAATGCCAGGGGCAGACGGGTGTGGAAATGGAAGCCCTGACGGGCGCGTCGTTAGCCCTGCTCACGGTGTACGATATGTGCAAGGCCGTCGACAAGAGAATGGTGATTACGGATATTCATTTGCTGGAAAAAATCGGCGGCAAGAGCGGATATTTTTCTTTTGACGGACAGGATGACCTATGATAGATACATTAGGACGCCGTATCGATTACTTGCGCATTTCGATTACGGACCGCTGCAACATGCGCTGCCGCTACTGCATGCCCGACGGCATATCTGCCGTGGGGCACGGCGACGTCCTGCGCTATGAGGAAATCGTCGAAATCTGCCGGGCGGCGTTGCGCGTCGGGATTACGAAGTTCAAGGTCACAGGCGGCGAGCCCTTCGTCCGTAAAGGAGCGGTCGGTTTTATACGGGAGCTGCGGAGTCTGCCGGGCGTCGAGTCCGTGACGGTGACGACGAACGGCTGGCTGTTGCCGCAAGTGCTGCCGGAGCTGCGGCGCATCGGTATAGACGGCGTCAATATCAGCCTGGACAGCCTGGACAGGGCCCAGTACCGGGCCATTACGGGCGTCGACGTTCTGCCCGAGGTGATGCAGGCGGTACGGCAGTGCGCGGCGTCGGGCTTGCCGACGAAGATCAACGCCGTCCTGCTGGCTGATACGAAAGAGCAGCTTGCGCCTCTGGCCCGCCTGGCAGAAGAGCTGCCGGTAGACGTGCGGTTTATCGAGCTCATGCCGATCGGCTGCGGCGCATACCAGCAGTGTTGCAGCGCCGACGAGGCCTTGGCGGTCCTGCGAGGTATCTATCCCGATTTAGCGCCCCTGTCGGTTCGGCGGGGCAACGGCCCGGCGGCGTATTACGCCAGCCGCAGGCTGAAGGGATATATCGGGATGATCGCGGCCAATTCGCACGTTTTCTGCCGGCAGTGCAACCGCCTGCG
Organism: Megasphaera sp. SW808; assembly: GCF_012027795.1. Lineage (NCBI taxonomy): Bacteria > Bacillati > Bacillota > Negativicutes > Veillonellales > Veillonellaceae > Megasphaera > Megasphaera sp. SW808. The sequence goes on along the minus strand of NZ_SJOT01000004.1, from coordinate 117,266 downwards.
GCTGACGAGCATGGGATTTTTAAAGCCCTGCCTCTGCTACGACGACGGCGTGGATTTACGGGCTGTCGTCCGCTCCGGCCAAGGGGAAGGCTTGCTGGCGCAGGCCATAGAGCAGGCCATACTCCGCAAGCCGGCCCGGCATTGCTTTGGACAGGGCCAGGCCGTGACGGAACGAAAGGCTATGAATGAAATTGGAGGCTAGTATGGGAATTGTAAGAGCTGTTTGTACGAGTCAGGCCAAGGGGACGCAGAAGCGGCCGGAGCCCTTCGTCCACTGTCGCGTCGATTGGGGGATTGAAGGCGACGCTCACGGCGGCCGCTGGCATCGTCAGGTAAGTTTATTGTCTCAGGAAAAAATAGAAGAATTCCGCCGGCGCGGCGCGCCCGTATCGTACGGCGATTTCGGCGAAAACATCGTCGCCGAGGGCATTGATTTTTCGTCGCTGCCTGTAGGCACGCTCTTTCGCTGCGGCGACGTCCTTCTGGAAATGACTCAAATCGGCAAGGAATGCCACAGCCACTGTGCTATTTACCAGGCCGTAGGCGACTGCATCATGCCCCGCGAGGGCGTCTTCGCCCGCGTGCTGGAAGGCGGCGTCATTCGTCCCGGCGACGAAATCGTCGTGGAACCGCGGCAGGGAAAGCGGCCCTATCAGGCGGCGGTGATTACCTTGTCCGATAAGGGAAGCCGCGGCGAGCGCAGGGACGAAAGCGGCCCTGTCGTCGCCGAAGCGCTGCGGCAGCGGGGCTACGACGTCGTAGAGGAGCTGCTGCTGCCCGACGGCATCGAGCCTCTTAAAGGGGAACTGATGCGGTTGGCCGACCAGCGGCAGCTGGATTTGATTTTGACGACAGGCGGCACGGGATTCGGGCCTCGCGACATGACGCCTGAAGGGACTCTCGCTGCAGCGACGCGGCGGGCTCCGGGCATCGCCGAGGCCATGCGGGCGGCGTCCCTGATCGTGACGAAGCGGGCCATGCTGTCCCGGGCCGTCAGCGTCATTCGCGGCAAGACCCTTATCGTCAATTTGCCCGGCAGCCCTAAGGCCTGCCGGGAATGTATGGACGTTTTTTTAGATACGATTCCTCATGGGCTGGATTTGCTCCGCGGCGACGGCGGAGAGTGTGCCCGATAATATGCGCAAGCAAGCGGAAAGGATGAAGACCGTATGAAGTGGAAGACTGCCTTAGGTATTATATCGCTATCGCTTCTTGTGAGTGTTGCCGTATTGGCTGGCTGCGGTGCTGAGAAACAGGGGGCGGCGGAGCAAGGGAAGACGAAGCTCACCGTCTTTGCGGCGGCTAGCATGACCGAAACGATGAACGAAATCGCCAAGGCGTATCAGCAGGAGCATCCCGATATAGAAATTGTCTATAATTTCGACTCGTCAGGGACGCTGAAGCCGCAGATTCAAAACGGCGCGGCCTGCGACCTATTCATTTCGGCAGCCCAGAAGCAGATGGACCAGCTCGACGCGTCGAAGGATGAAAGGGCTAATCCGGAGAAGCTGGATTTCGTGCTCCAGGGAACGCGGGTCGATTTGCTGGAAAACAAGGTCGTCCTGGCGACGCCGGAGGGAAATCCGAAGCAGATTACCAGCTTCGATGATATGGCGAGGAAGCTTAACGACGGCTCTATCCGCCTGGTCATGGGCAACAGCGACGTGCCCGTAGGCCAGTATACGCAGAAAATTTTGGCTTATTACGGACTGGATGAACAGGCTGTTGCCGAGCAGGGCCGTATTACGTACGGCTCGAACGTCAAAGAAGTCACGACGCAGGTCAAGGAAGGCAGCGCCGACTGCGGCGTCATTTACGGCACCGATGCCTACAGCGCCGGCTTGAAGCCCGTCGACGAAGCGACGAAGGATATGTGTGGACAAGTCGTCTATCCGGCGGCTGTGTTGAAGACCAGCGCCCATCCGGAGGCGGCTAAGGAGTTCCTGACTTATCTCCGGAGCGACAAGGCCATGGCTGTCTTTGAAAGCGTCGGCTTCAGCCGGGCAGGGTAAGTATGGACTGGTATCCTCTTTGGAACAGCCTGCGCATCGCCGCGATTTCGTCGGTCCTCGTCTTTTTCTGCGGTATCGCCGCCGCTTACTATGTGGCGAAAGCGCCGCGCCTCGTCAAGGGCGTCCTCGATGTCGTCCTGACGCTGCCCCTGGTCCTGCCGCCGACGGTATGCGGCTGGCTCCTGCTGCTGGTCTTCGGCCTGCGTCATCCCGTCGGCATGTTCCTCCATGACGTAGGCTTTCCCCTGGTCATGACCTGGTACGGCGGCGTCGCGGCTTCGGCTGTCGTCGCCTTTCCCCTCATGTATCGAACGGCCCGCGGGGCCTTCGAAAGCTTTGACGAGACACTGGCCTGGAGCGGGCAGACCCTGGGATTGTCCAATACGTATATTTTTTGGCGCATCCGCATGCCCTATTGCAAGCAGGGCATTTTGGCCGGCCTCGTCCTGGCCTTTGCCCGGGCGCTGGGGGAATACGGCGCGACGAGCATGCTTATCGGTTATATTCCCAAGAACACGGCGACGATTTCGACGACGGTCTATCAGCTGTGGCGGACGAACGACGAATACGGTGCGTTCGTCTGGGTTCTTGTCAACATCGCTATCAGCGCCGTTGTCCTGGTGACGGTCAGCCTGATGGAACGGAAACGCCGCCGAAGGGAGGTCTGGTCGTGATAGATGTGCAGTGTTATAAACGGCTCGGCCGGTTTTGTCTGGACGTGGAATTTCAGGCTCGCGGCGTACTGGGACTGCTGGGGCCGTCGGGAAGCGGCAAGAGCAAGACCTTGCAGTGCATCGCCGGCATTGAGCGTCCCGACCGGGGGCGTATTGCCGTCGGGAACCGCGTCTTTTTCGACGGGGCGAAGGGCGTGAATCTGCCGGTGCAGGAGCGGCGCGTCGGCTATTTGTTTCAGCATTACGCCTTATTCCCCAATATGACGGCGGCCGAAAATATCGCCTGCGGCGTCCGGCGGCACGTTGGCCGGGGCGAACGGCGGGCTATTATCGCGGCGGTGATGGAACGGCTCGGCTTGACAGGATTGGAATACCATAAGCCGTCCCAGCTATCGGGAGGCCAGCAGCAGCGCGTGGCCCTGGCCCGCATATTGGTCAACGAGCCGGATATCCTGCTGCTGGACGAGCCCTTCAGCGCCCTAGATGCCGGCCTGAAGGAACAGGTCATGGCGGAGCTGACCGACGTGCTGCGCCAATTCGACAAGGATGTCGTCGTCGTGACCCACAGCTATGAAGAAGCGTACCGTCTGTGCCGTACCATCGCCGTTCTCAGCGACGGGCGCATCGACGTCATCGGCGAGCGGGACGCCGTATTTTCCCAGCCCCAATCGAAAACGGCGGCGTCCCTCATGGGCTGCCGCAATATTGCGCCGGCCTGGAAAACGGGGCGGAGGACTGTCTTCGTGCCGTCGTGGAACTGCGAATTTACGGCGGCCTGCGACGTGAAGGACGAATTATGCGCCGTCGGCATCCGGGAGCGTTCGTTCAGCTCAGCCGTGCCCGTCAATTCGCGGGCCGTTTCGATTGCAGAAGAAACGAAGCTGCCCTTTGGCATCTTGACAGCCTTTCGTTACGACGGGCAGAGGCCCGACGAGCCGCCCCTTGTCTGGCTGGCCGCAGGAGGCGAAGGCGTGCGCGCCGATGCGTTAGGCGTGCGGCCTGAGGATATATTGCTGTTATACCGATAAGGAATATACGGAAAGGATAGGATATATGGACGACGTATTTCTGAGACTGGAAGCGGAACTCTGCGCCGGCCGGCCGGCGGCGCTGCTGACGGTGGTGGAAAGTCACGGCGCGACGCCCCGCGGTGCCGGCAGCCGCCAGCTCGTATTGGCTTCCGGCGATACGGTGGGGACGATTGGCGGCGGCATCGGCGAGTACAAGGCCTGCGAAGCGGCAAGACGGGCCTTGCAGGATGGCGTTTCCACGCTGCTGGCATATGATTTGAGCCCCGGCGCGGCGGCGGACATCGGAGCTGTGTGCGGCGGTACGTTTACCGTCTTTTGCCAGTACATCGGGCCTGATGCGGCGGCCTGTATCAGAGCTATCGCCGAATATGGCCGAAACCGCAGGCCCTATTTGCTCCTATGCGATATGACGGAGCCGAAGCGATGGGCCATGGCAGTCGCCGGGCCGGAGACGGTATACTGCGGCGATGAACAGCATAGGGCGGATTTACAGCGTTTTTTGCGGAAAAGTGGGAATGCATCGACCTATAAGCCGCAGTTACTATCCTATAGTGGGAAATTGCTGTATGCCGAGTCCTTTTTTCCAGCCAGCCGGGCCTTTATCTTCGGCGGCGGTCACGTAGCCTGCGCCCTGGTTCCCCTATTAGCCCGCGTCGGCTTTTCCTGCGTCGTCGTAGACGACCGGGAAGACTTTGCCAATGCCGAACGGTTTCCCGACGCCGAGTCCGTCGTCGTCGCCGACTTGGAGCATCTGCCGGATTTCCATATCGGAGAGGACGATTACGTCTGCATCATGACGAGGGGCCACGTAGGCGACTACGTCGTCGAGCGGCAGATACTGCCGCTGCGGCCTCAGTACATCGGGGTCATCGGCAGCCGAAATAAGCTGCATTTCGTGCGGGAAAAGCTGCTGGCCGACGGCTTTGCAGCAGAAGAAATAGATAACACGTACGGCCCCATCGGCCTTCCCATCTCTGCGGCGACGCCGGAGGAAATCGCCGTCAGCATTGCGGCGGAGCTCATCGCTGTCAGGGCGCGGCGGGAAGGTCGGGAAAAGGCCGACGCGAAGAAGTGGAGGGCCGCCGATGTGCCGCATATTCGCCTGCCGTAACGGGGCGGCTGAAGAGATGCCGTCGCTGCGGCAGGGATTGGCATATGGCTGTCCGTCCTTGGCGCAGAAGAAAAAGACCGTCGTCGCCTTTACCGGTTCAGGCGGCAAGACGACATGGATCTATCGGCTGGCTGAGGAGCTGCGCCGGCAGGGAAAACGAGTTGCCATAGCGACGACGACTCATATGTACGAGCCGCCGTCGGAAGTGCTGGCTGACGATGCCGCGACGGTGAAATCGCTGCTGGAAGGGCGAGGTTTCGCTGTCGTCGGCCGTCGGGACGGCCGGGGTAAGATTGGCTACGGCGGCGACGCGCTTTTTGCTGTATGCCGGGCCTTAGCCGATGTCGTCCTCGTCGAAGCCGACGGGTCGCGGCGGCAGCCGCTGAAATGCTTCGGTCCGCACGAGCCGGTCATCCCGCCGGATGCAGACTGCATCGTCCATGTGGCAGGATTATCTGCCTGGGGTCGTCCTCTGGACGAGGTCTGTTTCCGCTGGGAACGAAGCCGATGGGCTCGGCGGCAAGTCGTTACGGACGACGTATTCGCCGCCGTCGTCACTTCGTGTTTGGCAGCCTTGCGCCGAAATTGGAAGGTACCGGTTATACCTGTTTTCAATCAGGCCGATGGTGAAGCGGTTCGGCTGCGGGGACAGGATTTGCTGCGCCGCATGGCTGAGCCCATAGGGCTGATGACTTTTTTCGATATAGAGGAACGGGAGGACATACGGTGCACATCGCTTTGATTTACATGGCGTCGGGCTTCAGCCGGCGCTTTGGCGGCAATAAGCTGCTGGCTCCGCTGGCCGGCAAGCCCCTGTATCGCCATGGCTTTGACCATTTGCAGGATGCTGTGCGGCGTATCAGCGTCGCCTTGTCGTGCTCGTGCCGCCTATACGTCGTCAGCCAGTATGACGAAATTCTGTCGTGGTGCCGTGCTCATGGTGCGATTGTCGTGAAAAATACGGCCGCCGAAGAAGGTATGGCCGCGTCTGTCCGCCTGGGAGTGGAGGCGTCTGCTGCTGCCGATGCTTGGGCCTTTTTCGCCGCCGACCAGCCCTTCCTTTCCGGCGAGATCATAAGCGATTTCGTCAAGCAATACGCGCAGTCGGGATGCGGCATAGGCTGCGCCGTATCGGGCAGCCGCCGCGGCAGTCCGGCGATTTTTTCCCATGTTTATAAAGACGAGTTGCTGGCCCTGCAAGGCGATAGAGGCGGCAGGGCGATATTGGAGACATACGAGGACGACCTATGGCAGTTCGCCGTGCCGGAAGGCGAGCTTTGCGATATCGATACGAGAGATGATTGGGAAGCGGCGGAAAGATAGTTAGAAAGAAAGCGCTTGGATTAGAAAATCCAGCGCTTATTTTTATGGGTGAAATGATGGCAGTGAGGACTTGGTCGGCTATCCTTGTTTTTGGCAACGCTTTTTTGCAGCGTTTTTATATAGAGGGACATCACGTATGCTGGTGTGAAGAAACCTGGCAGGATTTTTGTAAAATACGAAATTTATATACAATATAAAGATGAAATAGTAGTAAAGCTTTTCTATATACGGTAAAGGTAGCTCTATTCATAAATGTCATACAAAAAATGAATATTGAATATATAAAATTAACTAAAACACCTGTTTTTAGAATATTTTCTAAATAAAACCACTAAAACTATAAAAATATAAAATAAAACACGAAAATAACCTTTACAAATTAAAATAAGGGAGTATAATAGAGAACGTAATCGGAGCAGGGGGTTATACGTATAACTCCGATTACGAAGATAGGGGAAAGAGGGGTATTATGACTAAAAAAATATTTAGAACGAAAAGTATTAACGAGTTCATCTCCGAAACCAAAATGGACGGCGGGATGAACAAGTTCCTCGGCACGTTCGGTTTGACCATGCTGGGGATCGGCGCCATCGTAGGGACGGGGATTTTCGTCCTGACAGGCGTAGCTGCGGCAAATTATTCTGGTCCTGCACTGGTTATTTCATTTATTATCGCCGCCTTGGCCTGCGGATGCGCCGCCTTATGTTACGCTGAATTTGCCGCAATGGTTCCCGTTGCCGGCAGCGCGTACACCTATGGATATGTAGCGTTAGGGGAATTTTGGGCCTGGGTCATCGGCTGGGATTTGATTTTGGAATATGCCTTCGCCGTATCGACCGTCGCCATCGGCTGGTCCGGGTATTTTAACAACATTCTCATGAATTTGGGAATTACCTTGCCGGCGGCGCTGACCATGGCTCCCCATGACGGCGGCATCGTCAACTTGCCAGCTGTTCTCATCTTAGCTGTCGTCGCCTTTGTCAACATCCGCGGCGTCAAGCAGAGTTCCTTCGTCAACAACGTCATCGTTGCCATTAAGCTGGCTGTCGTCGCATTGTTCCTCGCGCTGGGCTTCAGCCATGTCGACGCCTCGAATTGGGTTCCGTTCATGCCCTTCGGCTGGTCGGGCGTATTCGCCGGCGCATCGATTATCTTCTTTGCTTACATCGGCTTTGACGCTGTTTCCACGGCGGCAGAAGAAGTAAAAGACCCCCAGAAATCGCTGCCTCGCGGTATTATCTTATCCTTGATTATCTGCACGATTTTGTACATCGCCGTTTCCGCCGTACTGACCGGCATGGTTCCCTTTATGCAGTTCCAGACGACGGCGGCTCCCGTTGCCTTCGCCTTGCAGGCTGTCGGCTATCACTGGGGCGCTGCGGCCGTATCGGTCGGCGCTATCTGCGGCCTTACGTCCGTACTGCTGGTCATGAGCTTTGGTCAGAGCCGCGTACTGTTCGTCATGTCCCGCGACGGCTTGCTGCCGAAATTCTTCGGCCACGTTCATTCGAAGTATAAAACTCCGGCCAGAAGCTCCGCTCTCGTCGGCGTCATTACGGCTATTACAGCAGGTTTCCTGCCCATCAACGCCGTAGCAGAAATGACCAACATCGGCACGCTCTGCGCCTTCATCATCGTTTCGGCTGCCGTCATCATCCTGCGGAAGAAGAACCCCAATCAGCAGCGCGCTTTCAAATGCCCGCTCGTGCCGCTCGTACCGGCTTTGGCTATCGTCTTCTGCGGCATCCTGATTTACATGCTGCCGCTCGTTACGCAGATCCGCTTCGTCGTTTGGCTCCTCATCGGCCTGGCTATCTATTTCGGCTATGGCTACAGCCACAGCATCATTTCCAAGACGAGACGAAGCGCCGTTCCTGCCGGCTCTGCCGCCAATATAAATCCGGTTGCGCAGCCGACGAAGGGGCATTAAGTTACAGTAGCCAGCCTTTTTCTGATAATGATATACTGACATGCATACGCTGAACCCCGCCTGCTGTTTATAGCAAGCGGGGTTCAGTCATATTATGGGAAGCACAAGAATACGAATTTTTATAGAAATTCGAATACAGTGGCTTTACGTAAGCTCGTATATGTTCGGTGTTGTTACGATCTTGAGCGATGAAACCGTGAGGACAGGGGCTTTGAGTTCTGCGCTACGATGAGAATAATGCCGGCCAGTATCAGAACCATGCCGGCGGCAGTGCTGACGTACAGCCTTTCGCCCAGGAAGAGGATGCCGCAGACGACGCCGACGACGGGGACGGCCAGGACGGCAATAGAGGCCTTGCTGGCTTCCATGCAGGTGAGAACGTAGTTCCAGAGGAAGAAGGCCAGTGCGGAGGCCAGGATGCCGTTGTAGGCCAGACAGGCGACGGCCATGGGCGTCCAGTGTACCTGGCCTGTTTCCATGCAGCTGGTATACAGGAATAAGATGATGGAGCCGATTGTCATCTGCCAGGCCGTGTACTGAATCATATTGCAGTCCTTGCTTTTCAGCTTGCTGTTTTGATACTTGATGACGACGTTTGCTACGGCCCAGGAAATGGCGCCGCCGATAGTGATGAACAGGCTGGAGGCGTTGCCGAGGGAGTCGATGTGCATGAGGATAACCAGGCCGATCATGCTGACGACGACGCCTAAGGCCTTGCGCTTCGTCAGCTTTTCATTTAAAAAGAAATGGGCCAGGATGGCGACCCACACGGGCATGCTGTAATTCAGGACGGCGACGAGGCCGGCGTCCAGGTCTTTAATGCCCATCTGCATGGCCGCGTTGTTGCCGGCGATCTGCAGCAGTCCCGTCAGGGCGATCCATTTCCAGTACCGCCGCGGCGGAAGGGGCAGCTTCAGCCAGGCGTTGACTGCCAGCAGGATGGCCGCGCCGACAGCGAAGCGGTAGCAGGCAAAGAGGACCGGAGGGAAAAAGAGCGTCGCCTCCTTCATGGCGACCCAGTTAAATCCCCAAATGGCGTATATGAGCAGCAGCGCTTTGATCATGATATCTTCTCCCTTTAGTATAGTGCGTTATGGTTTTTATTATATAGGACGGCTAGGGGAATGCAAGGGATTTCGTCAGAAAAACGGCTTGGCAAAATATGGTATAATAGGGTCATCGTACAGATGGAAAGGAAGAATACATATGAAATGCATGGTACTGCTGAGCGGCGGCGTCGATTCGACGACCTGCCTGGCTATGGCTGTGGAACGATACGGCGCCGGCGAGGTAATGGCCCTGACGGCCTATTACGGGCAAAAGCACGCGAAGGAAATACAGGCGGCCCGCCAGGTAGCCGCCCATTACGGCGTGGCTCATAAAGAAACGAATTTATCCCAGGCCTTCGCCCTGAGCGACAGCTCCCTGCTGCAGGGAAGGGGCAGGGAAATCCGCCATGAATCCTATGCGGAGCAGCTGAAGGAATTAGGCGGCGAAGGGACCGTTGATACGTACGTGCCCTTCCGCAACGGCTTATTTTTATCCTATGCCGCGGCAATTGCCGTCAGCGTCGGCGCTGAAGTAATTTATTACGGTGCCCACGCCGACGACGCGGCGGGACGGGCTTATCCGGATTGTACGCCCGAATTTGAACAGGCCATGGCGACGGCTATTTACGAAGGCTCGGGCCGCACGTGCCGCCTGGAAGCGCCGCTGCTGTCGTGGAACAAGGCCGGCGTCGTCAAGGAAGGGCTGCGGCTGGGTGCTCCGTACGAACTGACCTGGAGCTGCTATGAAGGCGGCGACAGGCCCTGCGGCGTCTGCGCGACCTGCATCGACCGGGCCAAGGCCTTTGCCGCCAACGGCGCAGTAGATCCGGCGCTGACGGCGCGATAGATTTCCGACTGTAAAGGAGTAAGGATACCGATGAGATATGGGACGAAACAACGCCTGACCGCGCTGGTGCTGACGGCGCTGCTGGCTTTCGGCACGGCCCAGGCCCAGGAGCCCGTTTCGGAACGGGACGACTTTTACTTAGCCGTCAACGGGCCGACGCTGGCGGAAAAGAAGATTGAGCCGACCGAGCCATCCTGGTCCTGGTTTAAGGAACAATCGCTGAAAAATACGAAAATTTTAGAACAGGAGCTGCATGAAATCGCTGCCAAGGAAGGCTCGTACGCGAAGGGGACGCCGGAGCAGAAAATCGCCGATTTATATCGCTGTGCTGTCGACATGGAACGGCGCGACGCGACGGCGCGGCAGCATTTGCAGGACGTCTTGGCTCCCGTGCGGCAGGCTGGAACGACGGATGAACTGACCCAGGCCCTGCTCCAGGTAAGGGAATCGTCCGGCGCGTCCGTATTCGTCGATTATACGGCGGACCGCATGCCCGATTCGCTGCGCTACGCCACCCGCATCGTGCCGGCGGAGACGATTTTGAGCAAATACGAGCTGGAAAAGGAGCCCCAGCCTGGCGCATGGCAGGCCTATAAGAAGTATATTGCCGACGTGCTGGCCGAGGCGGGCAGTCCGCCAGAGGAAGCGGCCCGGCAGGCCGAAGCTATTTTTGACCTGGAACAGAGTTGGGCACCGGTCATGCTGAGCAGCGAAGAACGCAATGACTTTGCCGTGTTGAATACGATGTATACGCGGAACGAGATCGAAGCCTTCATGCCCCATATGGACGGCCGCCGCCTGCTGTCGTCGTGGAAGCTGACAAAGGAGAAGAAGCTGTTTCTGGCTGACGCAGCCTATCTCCAGAAACTAGACGAAGCCTACGTCCAGGACAATCTGCCCCTGCTGAAGAGCTACGCCGTGTTCCGCATCATGGACGGTTTCGCTCCTTACGCCGACAGGCGCCTTCGCGATTTGCAGCGGGCCTATACGCAGTACCGCTTCGGCATCACAAAGAGCCGCAGCGACGAAGAGACGGCGAGCCGCATGGTTCAGGGCCTTCTTCCCTATGAATTTGGCCAAATCTACATGAAGGACCATTGTTCGCCTGACGCCGTGCGGGACGTGACGGCGATGATCGACGAGATCCGCGGCGTATATCGGGAACGCTTGCTGAAAAACGATTGGCTCGGCGAGGATACGAAGAAGGAAGCCGTAGGCAAGCTCGACGCCCTGCGCGTGTTTGTCGGCGGCCCGGCGGCGGACGACAAGCCGATCATTGAGGATATGCCCGATGTCATAGCCGAAGCCGACGGCGGCGACTTGCTGCGCAATATCATGCACAACGCCGTGCTGGTACAGGCTCAGGTACATCGGCTTATTGGGACTGATTTTGACCCGGATAAATGGTACGCTTTCCAGCCGCAGGACGTCAACGCCGCGTATATTCCGGCGAACAACAGCATTACGATTCCTGCCGGCATCTTGAATCCGCCCTTCTACAGCCCCGACGCCTCGTACGGCGCGAACCTCGGCGGCATCGGCGTGGTCATCGGCCATGAAATTTCCCATGCCTTCGATCCTAACGGCAGCCAGTACGACAAGGACGGCAATATGAAGAACTGGTGGACTGCCGGCGATTATGCGAGGTTCCGGCAAAAAGCCGCGGCCTTCGCCCCTTATTACAGCCGCTATAAAGTAGGTGAGGGACTGTATGAAAATGGGGCTCTCGTCGCCAACGAAGCCATTGCCGACTGCGGCGGCTTGTCCGTCGCGACGGAAATCGCCGGCTGCGACGAAGAAACGTTGCGCGATTTGTACCGCAATTTCGCCGCTATTTTTGCCAGCAAAATGACGCCGCAGCTGCTCCTGCAGAGCGTGCAGACCGACCCGCATCCCATCATGCAGGCCCGGGTCAACGGCGCGCTTTCGGCGACGGATTCCTTCTACGAGGCCTATGACGTAGAGAACGGCGACGGCATGTACGTCGCGCCGGAACAGCGGGTAAAGCTTTGGTAATATGTTTGTAATACTTGCATAGAATCTATAGTTTTTGGAGATAATGCCCTATTTAGGACTTGCAATATTGAAAGGGATACGGTACAATCAAGGACGAACAGTGCTCGAGCAACGTCGAGCACTGTATATATTGCCCACATGGGACAAAAAACGTACCAGTTGGAACAGTATTGCTACGGATACAGAAAAAGGGGGGTAAAACATTGGAAAAATATGTTGCGCTCATTGCCCATGATGCAAAGAAGCAGGACATGGTAGAATTGGCCTGTCAGTTTAAGCACGTATTGCAGAAGTTCCCTTTGGTTGGAACAGGGGAAACGGGGAAGCGTATTGAAGACGCGACGGGATTATCCGTCCGAAAAATGCAGCCCGGACCGCTGGGAGGAGACCAGCAGATCGGCGGCATGATCGCGTCGGGCGAAGTCGTCGCTGTCGTGTTCCTGCGGGACCCGCTGACGGCGCAGCCTCACGAGCCGGACGTATCGGCCTTCCTTCGCCTGTGCGACGTGCACTGCATTCCGCTGGCGACGAATGTGACCAGCGCCCGTATTTTATTGACTTCGTTAGATACATCATTAGATTTGTTTCAGTCATAGAGTTGGTATTGTATAAAGGAGATTACGCATGTTGAAAAAAACGAAAATTGTCTGCACGCTCGGCCCGAGCTCGAATTCCCAGGAAGTCGTCGAACAGATGATTCTGGCTGGCATGAACGTTGCCCGCTTTAATTTTTCCCACGGTTCTCACGAAGAACACAAGGCGCGCATGGACATGGTCCGCGCCGCTTCTAAAAAGGTAGGCATTCCCGTAGCCCTGCTTCTCGATACGAAGGGCCCGGAAATCCGCCTCGGCAAGTTTAAAAACGGCTCCATCCAAATGGAAGAAGGCAAGGAATTTACCTTGACGGCCCGCGACGTCGAAGGCGACGAAACGATCGTTTCCGTAAATTATAAAGAACTGCCCCAGGACGTAAAGGCCGGCGACCATATCCTCTTGTCCGACGGACTGGTAAACTTGGAAGTCATCAGCGTCGAAGACCAGGATATCCATACGAAAATCCTCAACAGCGGCAAGATGAGCGACCGCAAGCGCGTCGCTGTGCCGGGCATCGCCATCAACCTGCCGGCCGTTTCGGAAACGGACGCTGCAGACATTGAATTCGGCATCCGCATGAATATGGACTGGATTGCCGCTTCCTTTATTCAGCGCGGTAAGGACGTCGTGACGATTCGCAAGATTTTGGAAAAGCACAACAGCCAGATGAAGATTATTTCCAAGATCGAATGTCAGGCTGCCGTCAACAATATTGATGAAATCATTAAGATGAGCGACGGCATCATGGTTGCCCGCGGCGATTTGGGCGTCGAAGTGCCGGCAGAAGAAGTACCGACGCTGCAGAAGATGCTCATTCACAAATGTCAGGCCGCAGGCAAGCCGGTCATTACGGCGACGCAGATGCTGGAATCCATGTGCAGCAATCCCCGCCCGACCCGTGCGGAAACGAGCGACGTCGCCAACGCCATTCTCGACGGCACGGACGCCGTTATGCTCAGCGGCGAAACGGCCAGCGGCATGTATCCTGTCGAAGCCGTAGAAACGATGGCCCGCGTAGCTATGTTTACGGAAAGCCAGTTCACGCCGCCGTCCCACCAGGACGAACACGCTTCGTCGTCTACGACGACGGAATCCATCGGCAAGGCCGTCGTAAAAATTGCTGAAGACCTCCACGCCGCAGCTATTATCGCGTCGACGGAACGAGGCAGCACAGCCCAGACGATTTCCAAATTCCGTCCGGAATGTCCCGTCGTCGCCGTATCCCCTCATGAAAGCGTCGTCCGCCGCCTCCAGCTGAACTGGGGCGTCCAGGCTATCGTCGGCAAGGAAGCCAGCGATACGGATGAAGTCGTCGACAACGGCATCTTTGCCGCTCTCGACAGCGGCCTCATCAAGGCCGGCGACCTCGTCGTCCTCACGGCCGGCGTTCCCGTTGCCAAGTCCGGCTCGACGAATATGATTCGCGTACAGGTCGTAGGCGATATCCTCATCCGCGGCACGGGCATCGGCCGCAATTCGGCTATCGGCAAGGTCTGCATCGCCAACGATACGGAATCGCTGGAAAAGAACTTTACGCCGGGCTGCATCCTCGTCGTCCGTTCGGCTAAAGCAGAATGGGTAGAATACATGAAGAAAGCCGGCGCTATCGTATCGGAAGAAGTCGGCCTTACGAGCGAATCGGCCATCGTTGCCATTACCCTCGGCATCCCGACGATCGTCGGAGCTCCCCATGCTGCCGATGCGCTGGAAAACGGCGAAGTCGTCACGGTAGATGCCAGCCGCGGCACGATTTTCCGCGGCGAAGCCAACGCGCGGTAATCTCCTCTTCGCCTTTCAGAGACATAGCGTAGACAATATCATAGGTATATTATAAACGCCATAGCGGCATTGGTTTCGGCCAAGCCCTATGGCGTTTTTGTCGTATATAGTGTGTGAAATAAAATAAGCCCGTCCCTTCGGCAGAGCAGATCTGCTGAAGGGACGGGCTTGCAGCCTCGGCATTGCATGCCAGTATGTTATTCTTCCTTGTTGTTGCGCGCGGCCTGCTGGACGGCCCGTTCTTCGGCGGCTCGTTCGCCGGTATCAGAAGATTCGTCGTTTTGCGCTGCCGGTTCGCGCGATTTCTTCCCCTTGTCCTTAGCTGCGTCTTTTTTGTCATCCGCTTTGGGTTTAGGTTCTTCTTTCGGCGGCGGCGCAATCGGTTCCATGCCGGCCGGGATGGCGAAGCCTTCGTACGATTCGTCCTGCGTGGCGACGGTCATGTAATCGCGCCAGATAGCTGCCGGAATCGTACCGCCGTATACTTCGCCCAGGCTGTGCGATCCCGAGTCGTCGCCGATCCAGACGGCCGTGACAATGGTCGGCGTATAGCCGACGAACCAGGCGTCGACGTTGTTGTCCGTCGTGCCGGTCTTGCCGGCTGCGGGCCGGCCGATGGCGGCGCCTGTGCCGGTGCCGTGATCGATGACGCCTTCGAGCATATAGGTCATTTCATAGGCTTCTTTTTCCGACATGACCTGGGTCTTGTTTTTATCCTGATTCAGGGTGGATTCGTTTTCCAGGACGTTGCCGTTGCGGTCCAGGATCTTGACGATGGCGACGGGTTTGACGTGGACGCCTCTATTGGCGAAGGTGCCGTAGGCGCTGGCCATTTCCAACGGCGTTACGCCGCGGGTCAGGCCGCCTAAGGCCATGGCCAGGTTGTCGTCGTCCTTTTCCATCGTCGTAATGCCCATCTTCTTGACGTTGGCGATGATATTGGAGGGACCGACTTCGTCAGCCAGCTGGACGGCGACGGTGTTGACCGAAAGGGCCAGGGCGTCGGCCAGGGATATCTTGCCGCGGAAGGTCATATCGGAGTTCTGCGGGCTCCACGAGCCGTACGAGATGGCCTTGTCTTCCATTGTCGAGTACGGCGACATGTCGTGCTGCAGGGCCGTCATGTATACGAAGGGCTTGAAAGCCGAACCGGGCTGGCGGACGGCCATGGTGGCGCGGTTGAAGCTGTCCTGGCCGCGGCCGCCGACCATAGCCAGGATGTGGCCGTTTCTCGGGTCGATGGAGACGAGGGCTCCCTGCGGCTGGGTCAAGCCGTTTTCGTCCTTATAGTTGTCCGGCAGCTGGCGCAGGGCTTCCGCTGCGGCGCGCTGTTTTTCCAAGTCCATGGTGGTGTAAATCTTCAGGCCTTCCTTGTACAGGGCGTCGTCGCCGTATTTGGAGGCTACGAGCTGCGACACATAGTCGACGAAGGAAGCCGTATCGGCGTTGTCGTCGGTCTGCTTCATCTGCGTCAATGCTAAGTCGGCGTTTTTCGCTTCCGTACATTCGTCCTGAGAAATATAGCCGTATTTCACCATTTGGTCTAAGACGGTGTTCGTGCGTTTTTTCGCTTCTTCCAGATTATTGAAGGGCGAGTAGTAATTAGGGCTCTTGGGCAGACCGGCCAGCATAGCGCACTGCTTGAGGTTCAGTTGGTCGACGTCCTTGTCGAAGTACGTGCGGGCTGCCGTCTGGATGCCGTACGCGCCCTGGCCGAAATAAATCTGGTTCATGTACATTTCCAGAATTTCTTTTTTACTGTATTTCCGTTCGATTTCCAGGGCCAGCATGGCTTCCTGGATTTTACGCTTCAGCGTCTGTTCCTGCGACAGGAAGGCGTTTTTCGCCAGCTGTTGCGTAATGGTGCTGCCGCCCTGGGCGATGCCGCCGCTGGTAATGTTCGTCACGATGGCCCGGCCGATGCCGATGGGGTCGATGCCGATATGGTCGTAGAAGCGGTTGTCTTCCGCGGCGATAAAGGCGTTCTGCAAATGCTGGGGCACCTTGTTGATGTCGATAGGCAGGCGGTTTTGGTCGGAATGCAGGGTCGTCACGAGGCGGCCGTGAATATCGAAGACCTGCGACGACACGGCAGGCCGCATGTTGTTGCCTACCGTAGGCAGGCTTTGATAGGCGGCGAAAATGTAGCCGAAGGTCAGGCCGGCGATTACGACGACGCATAAGATAATCAGGAGTCGCAGACGGTGCATAGGTCCTGATGATTTTTTAGCATGTTTAGCTCTCCGTCTAGGCGTATACATAGATCCTCCTATATTATAAAACATAAATATAATATATAACTTTCAATAAGCAGAAATGAATCTTTGCTAATTTCTTATTATAGCATATTTATATACATTATCCTATATGCGGAAGGGACTTTCGCGGCGGGAAAAGCCAGAAAGGGGCGAAAATCATTGCCGGAAGGGGCATTATACTATTTTTAGATAGTTACATAAGCAATACCGCACAAATAGTATATAATATATAAAAGAAATGTACAATAGATACTGAAAATGTGTTGACTTTTTCTAACAAATAAAGTACCATAAATGTAAAGGAAACAAATAAATAGCATATCTGCTTGTTCTAGGAGGTAAGAGGGAATGGATAGAGATAAGGCTTTTGTATTATGGTTTGATGAACTGCGCCGCGAGGACGTCGCTCTCGTAGGCGGGAAATCTTCTTCGCTGGGCGAACTGACGTCGCAGACGAGCGTACCCGTACCTTACGGCTTCGCTACGACGGCCGAAGGGTACCGTCATTTTATGCGCGAAACGGGCTTGGATGAAAAGATTAAAGAACTTCTCCAGGGCCTGACCGATGTAGAAGACCCCATTCAGCTCCGCAGCGTCACGGCAGCTGTCCGCGAAGCAATTTGCGCTGCCGATATGCCGGCTGACCTGGCCGAAGCGATTCGGGCCAGCTATGCAGAACTGGGCAAAAAAGTCGGCGAAGACAATCCCTTTGTCGCCGTCCGTTCCAGCGCTACGGCAGAAGACCTTCCCGACGCCAGCTTTGCCGGACAGCAGGATACGTATCTGAACGTCCAGGGCGCCGATATGGTAATCCAGAAGGTCAAGGAATGCTATGCCTCTACGTTTACCGACCGCGCTACGTACTATCGGACGAAGAAAGGCTTCGACCATCTGTCCGTCGCCTTGAGCGCCGCCGTCCAGATGATGGTATTCTCCAAGGCTGCCGGCGTTATGTTTACGGTCGACCTCGTGACGGGCGACGATTCGACGATTACGATCGAAGGCGCCTGGGGCCTGGGCGAATACGTCGTACAGGGTACGGTTACGCCGGATAACTTCCGCGTCAAGAAGGACGATTTGACGATTCTGGACAAGATGATCAATACGAAGCCCGTGAAGCTCGTCCGCAAGCCCGGCGGCGACTGCGAAGAACAGCTCGTGCCGGAAGAAGAACAGAAGATGCAGGTCATTACGGACGAACAGGTAAAAGAACTGGCGACGTACGCTAAGGCTATCGAACAGCATTACGGCTGCTACATGGATATGGAATGGGGCGTCGACGAACGGGATAACAAGGTATGGCTCCTCCAGGCCCGCCCCGAAACGGTATGGTCCAAGAAAAATCAGGAAAAGGGACAGGCCGAAGCGGCTCCTGCAGCCGTGACGACGGACCGCAAGGTCATCGTCAAGGGCCTGCCGGCCAGCCCGGGCAGCGCCGCCGGCAAAGCCCACGTCATCCTCGATCCGTCGAAGATTGAAGAATTCAAGGAAGGGGAAATCCTCGTTACGACGATGACTGCCCCCGACTGGGTACCGGCGATGAAGAAGGCCAGAGCCATCGTCACCGACGCCGGCGGCATGACCTGCCACGCGTCGATCGTCAGCCGCGAGCTGGGTATCCCCTGCATCGTCGGCACGAAGAGCCGCAGCGTTGAAGCGACGACGACGATTCCCGACGGCGCGGATATTACCGTAGATGCGACGAACGGCATCGTATACGAAGGCACCGTCGCCGATATCGTAAAACCGAAGGAAGAAGCAGCCCAGGCCGGCGGCCAGACGACGGTCGTCATGTCCGAACCGGTCCCCATTACGGGCACGAAGATTTACATGAACCTGGGCAACCCCGACTTGGCGGAAAAACACGGCAAGCTGCCCTGTGACGGCATCGGCCTCATGCGCGAAGAATTCATCTGGACGACGTTCATTCACGAACATCCCTTGTATCTCATCGAAATCGGCCATCCCGAACGCGTCGTCGACCAGCTGGCCGACGGCATGCGCAAGGTTTGCCAGGCATTGGCTCCGCGCCCGGTAACGCTTCGCCTCAGCGATTTCAAATCCAGCGAATACCGCAACCTCAAGGGCGGCGATAAGTATGAACCGCAGGAAAGCAGCGCTCTCTTAGGCTGGCGCGGCGCATCCCGCTACTACGACCCGAAATACGTCGCAGCCTTCCGCCTGGAACTGCAGGCCGTCCGCAAGGTCCGCGAAGAATACGGCTTCAAGAACCTGAACGTCATGGTTCCCTTCTGCCGCCGCGTCGACGAAATGGAAAAGATCGTCGGCCTCATGGCTGAAGAAGGACTCCACCGCGGACCGGACTTCAAAGTATGGCTGATGGCTGAAATTCCTTCCAACATCATCCTGGCGGATCAGTTCAATAAGTTTGTCGACGGGTATTCCATCGGTTCCAACGACCTGACGATGCTCGTCATGGGCTGCGACCGCGATAACGAAACGGTAGCTCCTCTGTTTGACGAACGCAACTTAGCCGTTAAGCGGGCTATTCGCCACTTGATCGAAGTAGCTCACCGGGATGGAAAGACCGTTTCCATCTGCGGCCAGGCGCCGAGCGTATATCCTGATTTTACGGAATTTCTCGTTAAGAGCGGCATTGATTCTATTTCCGTCAATCCCGACGCCGTTGTATCGACGCGCAAAAACGTCGCGCAGATCGAACAGCGTATGCTGATGGATTCCCTGACCGGAAAAGGCCGCGCAGATACAGAAGATTATACATGGTAAGTCGATGATATGAGAAAGGCGGCGCCAAAAGAGTAAATTATTTCTTTTGGTCCGCCTTTTTCTTGTGCATCTTGGAGTAAAATATGGTATGATAATAAGCGATTATCAGGAGGTGAAACCACAATATGTTATCGGAACGGCAGGGAACGATTTTGAATATCGTCAAGGAGAATAGTCCGATTACGGGACAGCATATTGCCGACCAGCTGCACGTGACGCGGGCGGCGCTGCGCTCTGACCTGGCGATATTGACGATGCTGGGACTGATAGACGCGCGGCCGAAGCTGGGGTATTTCTTTATCGGCGATAAGGAAAAGGACTTGCTGTCTCAAAAGATCATGGATATCAGCATTGAGTCGTGCTTATCGCAGCCGGTTATCGTCGGCGAGCACACCAGCGCCTACGACGCGGTCATCGCTATGTTTACGGAAGATGCGGGAACGGTATTTGTCGCGACGGATAATATTCTGGCCGGTGTCGTATCCCGAAAGGATTTGTTGAAGACGGCTATGGGCAACAACGATTTGAGAGCTCTGCCGGTGCGTATGGTCATGACGCCGGTCAGCAAGGTCATTTACGTGCAGGCTGATGAAAAGGCGCTGGCCGCGGCGCAGCGCATGATAGAATATGAAATTGATTGTCTGCCGGTAGTTCATGTTCTCGATACGGATGAGGAAGATAAGAAGGATTTACAGATTGTCGGAAGAATATCGAAAACAAACATTACGCGGTTATTTGTTGAATGTGGATTAGGAAGGAGAACGTAAGGTGGCAAAACCGATCATTTACGCCTGCTCGGACTCGCTGGGAGATACGGCGGAACGCGTAGCCCGGGCGGCGGCCTGCCAGTACGACAAACAGGAATTTGATATCGTGCGCATGCCCTATATTCGTACGGAACAGCAGGTCGAAGAAATCGTACAAAAGGCGAAAGAACACAGCGCGATGATCTGCTGTACTATTATATCCCCGACGCTGCGGCGCAAGCTGCAGGAGGCGTCTAACGCGCAGAACGTTACCCTCGTCGACATCATCGGCCCGATGCTGGCCGGCGTAGGCACGCTGACCCATACGGAACCGACGATGAAGCCGGGCATGATTCATCAGCTCGACGAAGAATACTTCAAGCGCGTCGAAGCGATTGAATTCGCCGTCAAATTTGACGACGGCAAAAATCCGATGGGCTTCTTAAAGGCTGATATCGTCATCGTCGGCGTATCCCGCACGTCTAAGACGCCCTTATCTATGTATTTGGCTCATAAGCGGATCAAGGCTGCCAACCTGCCCTTGGTGCCGGAAGTAGCCTTGCCTCCGGAATTATTCCAGGTGCCGGCCCGTAAAATCGTCGGCCTCATTATCGATCCCTTTAAATTGAATTTTATCCGTTCGGAACGGCTGCGCAGCATGGGCCTCGATTCGAACGCCAGCTACGCCAACATCGAGCGGATCAATGAAGAACTGACGTATGCCCGCAACGTCATGCGCCGTCTTCATTGCCCGATTATCGACGTGTCGTCGAAAGCAATTGAAGAAACAGCAAATCTTGTCATGGAAATCGTCAAACGCAATAAAGAGTTGTATCACGAGTAAAATGGCATGAAAAAAAGGACGCCATTTTCGGCGTCTTTTTTCGTATCTGCAAGCAAGGAGAAGGTTATGGAAGAAAAAAAGTTAGACCTGAAGACCTTTTTGTACAAGGCCTTGTCTGATTCGGCCTTTTTAAAGGCTGCCGGCATGAAGCCCGGCGACGGCCCGGCGTTTATGAAGGCCAACGGCATCATGAAGCTGGCCGGTGAATTGGAAGGGTGCCGTGACAGCCGGGGACGGTATGCTTCCGCCAAAGTGCTGGAGGCGGCGCGGCGGTACATATCCTGTTTGTCCGACGAGCCGGAAGGCGGCTGGCTGGCCCATTGCTACTGCGCCGTCTTAGAGAGGCTCTTTCCGATTACGGCGGCTCAGTGGGAAGGCTGGGACGGCAAGCCCGTAGCGCACAGCGGAGACGGCGAATTCCGCCTGGGGCGCCTCGTGCTCATGCAGCTGCTGCACGGATTGTATCAGTACGAACGGGCCGTGCTGCCCTTTGACCCGACCGTCGATTTCGATTTTCTCGACGATGAAGAAATTATGAAGCAGGGCTATACGCGGGAATACCTGCACATGATCAAGATGCTGGAAGATCAGTATATCTATGAATTCATGCGCATCGGCTCGGAAATTTCCCCTTTCAACACGCTGGGCCATATTGCCGGCGTCCATTACGTCGCCCTGCATGCGGCGCGTCAGCTGGCCTTCCTCGGCGAGCCCGTCGACCTGGCCCTCATTTCCGGCGCGGCCCTGTGCCATGACCTGGGGAAATACGGCTGCAAGAAAAACGAAGAAAAGCGCGTGCCCTACCTGCATTATTACTATACCGACGCCTGCTGCCGCCGCGTCGGCCTGTCCGGTATCGGACACATTGCGGCTAACCATTCCGTCTGGGATTTGGAGCTGGAAAATCTTTCCGTCGAATCGCTGCTGCTCATCTACGCCGATTTCCGGGTCAAGAGCAGCCGCGACGCCCAGGGCAGGGAAGTCGTTCATTTCTATACTCTGAAGGAAGCCTTCGACGTCATTTTAGGAAAATTGGACAACGTAGACGAGGCGAAGCGCCACCGGTACCAGAAGGTATACGCCAAGCTGGCCGATTTCGAGTCGTTCATGCGGGAAAAGGGCGTCGTCGAGCTGCCGGCCGACCTTTCGCGGGACCACGTCCAGCCCGACGTTCCAGAGCCGCGGGAAATGGTGCTCCTGGCGGAGGGAGAAGTCGTCGAACAGCTGAAGTACGCGGCTATTGCCCACAACATCCGCCTTATGAGTATTTTCCGCGACGACAGCGACTTCGGCAACCTCATCGAAGCGGCCCGCAGCGAGCAGCTGTGGAAGAACGTCCGCACGTATATCGGCATCTTCGAAGAATACTCGACGTACATGACGGAGCATCAAAAGGTCATGACGCTGAAATTCCTGTACGAGCTGCTGTCTCATAAAGAAGGGGATATCCGCTTCCAGTCGGCGGCCCTCATGGGGCGCATTGTCGCTAATTTCAACGAAAAATACACAAAGGAGCTGCCTGAGGGCGTGTCCCTTCCCCATAAGGTCGTCACGAGCCTGTCCCTGTTTGATCAGTATCTGGATATGATTATCTATCCGGAAATGCGGTTTACGGAGCAGCACAAGCTGTGGATCGGCTATTGCCTGAGCAGCTTTGTCGAAGCCGTACTGCATTTCTGCCCGGCAAAGGACCGCGGCGATTACATCCGCGTGATGGCCAAGTATTTCGAGCGCCGCAATTATCCGGAAGAGCGGTATATCATGCTCCTGAAGGTCCTGGACGACATGAAGCGCAGCGACATTCCTGAGGAATTTATGACGGCAGTCCGCCCCTTTATAGAAACGGCCCTGCAGTCTTCCTCCCAAAACCTGCGCGTCGCCGCCCTGAACACGAAGCGCTGCCTTTATGACGGATATACGGAGGAACAATATTACGGCGACCTCCTGTCGGTGATGAATTTGCCCGCCGATAAAAAGGCCTTTTCCGAGCATGAAGGCAGCCTGTTCCTCATCGACTTGAAGATGGGGACCCACTGGGGCATCAAGGTCGCCAATATAGAGCTGATGATGCGGTATATGGACGATACGTGCGACAAGGGCGACGTCATGCATCTGGGCATGCATCTGACGAACCTTCTGAAAATCAGCGAGTCTATCTTTGTCCGCCAGGCGGCAGGGGAAAGCCTGCTGCGCATCGCCGCCAACATGACGTACTCGCAGCGCAATGAGCTGGCCGTCGAATTGTTCAACGGCCTGGAAATCGGCGACCCCCAGATATCGAAGTACGTGCCGGAATTCCTGGGCCGCATGATTCTGAAGCTGCCGCCGCAGGAATTTGACGAATTTATCAATACGATTTCATCGCAGATTTTGACGGTCAACATCCAGCTGGCGTCGTCTATCGTCAACACCGTCGGCGTCATTTTGGAAAACTTCTCCGAATTTGCCGAGGAGTTCGGCGACGATGGGGACGTCAACGAACGGCGTCAGCGCCGCCTGCTGTACATCATGATCAAGGCTTACGCCCACTACGACGACGAGCTGAGCCGCGACGCCTTCCGCGATATCGGGAAGTTTATTTTCCACAGCCCAGTCATGGCCATGGAGCAGAAGGACTTTTTATTCCTGCACTGCTACAAAAAGCTCTTGGTCCTGCTCGACGAAAATCCCGAAGGCGTTCTGGATTTTTACAGCAACGCCGCTGTCCTGAATCATATTTATCGCTATATCGGCCATCATGAGTTCCAGAACGGCGCCTTTTCCTTCCCGCCGGCCCGCAAGGCCTGCTTCTACCCGGGGACCTTCGACCCCTTCAGCCTGGGGCATAAGGCCGTGGCCTGCAAGATTCGCGACCTGGGCTTCGACGTATATCTGGCCCTCGATGAATTTTCCTGGTCCAAGCATACCCAGCCCCGCCTCATGCGGCGCAAGATCATGAATATGTCCGTCGCCGATGAAGAGGACATGTATCCCTTCCCCGACGATATTCCCGTCAACATTGCCAATCCGAAGGACGTTGCCCGGCTGAAGGCGATTTTTGCCAAGAAGGACCTGTACATCGCCGTTGGGACCGACGTCATCGAAAACGCTTCGGCTTACAAGGCCGCGCCGACGAAGGATTCCATCCATACGGTAAACCATATCGCCTTCGCCCGCGAGACGAGGGAAAATGAAGGGCGGGACCACGACGACGGCGGCCACGGCATTACGGGAAAGGTCGTGTATTTGACCCTCGACAAATTCTACGAAGATATCAGCTCGACGAAGATCCGCGAAAACATCGACCTGAACCGAGATATATCCAACCTCATCGACGCCGTAGCCCAGAATTTTATTTACGACAACAATATGTACCTGCGCGAGCCGGCCTACAAGCACGTCCTGGAAGCGCGGGAGCTGGGCATCGGCGCCTTTAAGCCCCGCGGCGCCGAAAGCCTGTGGCCTATCTGCAATAAGCTGTGGAATAAAGGGTACAACATGGATATTCTCGACAAGTACATCGAGCGGGAAGCCGTGCGGACCCTGTACGTTGACGACGCCCGGCAGGAACGGACGATGATCGCCTACGCCGCGGCTCACCGCATCGGCACGCGGGATTTGCTGAAGGAAATCGGCGATTCCCAGCTGGCCTCGCATATCCGCAACGCCGCCGGCGGCAGCATCGCCTGCATCGGCTTCTTCTACGCCGACGATACGTCGACCATTGACAACGTGGCCCAGATTACCATTACGGAGATCCTGACGGAGCTCATTTCCCGCGACTTCGCCTACGCCGTGTACCGGCCTGTAGACGAAGCGGGCTACGACGCCGAAATCATCGACGCCCTCGAGCTGCAGGGCTTCGTCAACATCGCGCCGGAAGGCAGCGAGCATCCACTGTACGTCGTAGATATGAAATCGCCTATCGTCTTATTTAAGGACGTCGAAACGGTTATCAAGAACCCCTTCAACAAGAATCCTCTCGTCCGCGAAGCCCTGCATGAAGCCCATAACAACCTGCTGGCCGTGCTCAAGCTGATTTACCCGGGCAAGCTGCTCCTGTCCTTCAACATGAGCTCCTTCCACAACAAGATCATCAACAAGGTCGCCGAAATCAACGGCGTCTCTACTGTCGAGGACAAGAAAAAGCGGCGCGGCCCTTATATGTCCGTGCCCTTCGGCAAGGCCCTGAGCAACGTCCTGGTGCCGAATACGGTGACGAAGAGCCTGCACATCGGCAAGTACTTCGACAGGTACGTCAAGGAATTTACCCTGGCTGAATCACATCATTATTCGCCTGTGGAAAATCAGGTCCGGACGATCAAGTCCTTTGACAGGCCGGTCATCCTCATCGACGACTTGCTGCACAAGGGCCACCGCATGCGGATGCTCACGCCGTACCTGGACAAGTGCGACATCGAAGTCAAGGAGGTTCTCGTCGGCGTCATGACCGGGCAGGCCATGGACATGATGGTCGAAAAGAACATGAAGGCCGAAAGTGCCTATTTCCTGCCGACGCTGGAAGTCTGGCTCAACGAAAAGGACTGCTATCCCTATATCGGCGGCGACAGCATCGACAACGCCCACAACTACAGCGGCTACGACAGCAACCCGGCTATCAACCTGATCTTGCCCTACGTCAATCCTGAATTCGTCAGCCGCGGCGTGTTCCTGGCCCATTACTGGTATTCTATGACGTGCCTGCAGAACGCCGCCCACATCATGCGGGTATTGCAGGACGTCTATCAGGAAACGTACGAACGCCGCCTGACGCTGAAGCGCCTCGGCGAGGTCTTTACGTATCCCCGGATTCCCGACATCGACGTCGGCGTAAAATTCGATGAAAACATGGACCCGACCCGGTTCATTGAAAATGATATTGAGCGGCTCCTGCGCATGCAGTGGAAGGAAGGCTCTATGGAAGAAGATTTGATGCGGAGCGCCGCTGGAAGGGAAGGACGATAAGGTGCGGTATATTCATGAATTGCCTGGCGAGGCGGCGGTGACGTCGCCCTTGCCGCTGACGGGCAGCCCCTTGGGGAAACAAACGTATAGAGTTCATATTTTAGCCTTGGGAGACGTGGGCATGACCATGCTCATCGGCCTGCGCCTTCTGGGAGCCGGCGTCGTCGAATCCATCGGCATCTGCGATATTAATGAAAGCAATATCCGGCGGCTGGAAATGGAAATCAATCAGATTCGCTATCCCTTCGCCGATTGGGAAGGAAGCGGCATGCCGTCGCTGCCTCCTGTGTACGCCGTCGGGGAAGAAGCGCTGTTCGACTGCGACGTATTCATCTTCTGTGCCAGCAAGGGCGTGCCGCCTGTCGGCGCCCAGGGAGACGTGCGCATGGCCCAGCTGGCGGCGAATACGGAATTGGTGCGCCATTTTGCCGAACTGGCCAAGGCGGCGAAATTTGCCGGCCTGGCCTGCATCGTGTCCGACCCGGTGGACCCGTTGTGCAAGGCCTTTTGGCTGGCGTCGGGACTCAGGCCGGCGCAGGTGCAGGGCTACGGCTTAGGCGTCATGAACGCCCGGGCCTGCTATTATGCGGAACGCCGCGAAGAGTTCCGCGCCTATCTGACCGAAGGGCGGGCCTTCGGGCCTCACGGCGGGGACTTAGTGCTGGCCGACAGCCTGACAGACTACGACGACGAGCGTTCCCGTGCCCTGACCGACCTGGTCATCGGAGCCAACATGGCCGTCCGCGAATTGGGCTATAAGCCGTACATTGCTCCAGCCTTGTCGTCGGCGGCCTTATCGATCCTCCTGACGCTGCGGGAGCAGTGGCATTACGGCTCCGTGTATTTGGGCGACGAAAAGGCCGGCGCGTTTTTCGGCATCCGGAATCAGATGACCCGGGACGGCGTCGTATATGAAGACGCCGCCGTCTGCGACGCCCTGTATGAGCGGCTGAAAACGGCGTATATCAATCTGTGCCGCCTGGTGTAAAGGGGGAATGAAGCATGTTGACAGTCGTGAAGATCGGCTGGCGCGAATGCGCCGATACGAGCCGGTTAGAAAGCGTGCTGACCTATGCTTTGCATGGATTGGAATACCGTGCCGTCGATGGCGCGGCTTTTGCCGAGGCCTGCCGTTCCGCTGCCGCCCTGCCGGCGGGACGGGCCGTGCTGTTTGCCGTGGCCCTGCCTGCCGGCGGCTTCAGCTGCGAATACGCGCAGCTGATTTCGGCATTGGCCCTTCAGGCCGACTGTCTGGACGGCTGGGCCGGCGCGGTCCTCGTCGACGGGCCGGGCGAATTATTTACAAAAAAAATAGGCCGCGAGCTGATTTTCATGGCAAATCAGGCTGGCTGTGCCTTTCCGGGGAAGCCCCTCGTCGAAGCGACGGGCTCTCTGTATAATTTTAATACGCAGGCCATGCTGCTGGACGCGACGAACCTGCAGGCCTATAAAGAAAGCGCGGCCTGTCTGGTAGGCAAGACGACGGCCTTTGCCGCAGAGCTTTCTCGGGGACGCCGTTCGGCGCGCCGCGTCGTCGTGCTCCACGCCAGCAGCCGCAAGACGTCGAATACGCTGCTGCTGTGGGAAATGATACGGAAGAAGCTGCCTGCAGACGTAGACGTAGAAGAAATTTCCCTGCGCAACGGAGCCGTCGTCGACTGCCGGGGCTGCAGCTACGAGGCGTGCCGCCATTTCGGTGAAAAGGGCGAATGCTTTTACGGCGGCGTCATCGTCGAACGGGTCTATCCGGCCATTCGCGCCGGCGACGCCGTCGTCCTGATTTGCCCCAATTACAACGACGCCGTAAGCGCCAATATTACGGCTTTCTTCAACCGCCTTACGGCCTTGTTCCGCAAGGACTTCGCATCCTTTTCACAAAAGAGGGTCTATGCTCTCGTCGTTTCCGGATACAGCGGCGGCGACATCGTAGCCGAGCAGGTCATCGACGCGATGAACTGCAATAAGAATTTCGCCCTGCCGCCGCGCTTTGCCCAGATCGAAACGGCAAACGACCCGAACAGCATTCTGCAGTGTCCCGGCGTGGAAGAACGGGCGGCTGCCATGGCCAGGCGCATTGCCGGCGTATAACTGAAAAATGGCAATAAAAAAAGATGATTCGATAGGGAATCATCTTTTTTTATATGAAATTAAGCATTGCGCTGTACTTTGCCGGAACGAAGGCAGCGAGTGCAGACGTTGATACGTTTTACTTCGCCGTCTACGATAGCACGTACTCTCTGGATGTTCGGTTTCCAGGTTCTTTTTGTTTTCAAATGGGAATGGCTGACGTTCATGCCGGTCATCATTCCTTTGCCGCAAATTTCGCAATAGTTTGCCATTGGTTACACCTCCCTGCACCATCACAGTACAACATATAAATCCTATCATAAAACATAAGGTAAATCAAGTTTTATTTATAAAAAGTCTACAAAATATGATACAATAAATATGAGAAAAAGACAAGGAGTTTTTTTATGGATGGGACACTTCGTCAGCTGAAGGGCATCGGCGCGCGGAAAGAAGCGCTGTTTGCCCGGCTGGGAATTCAGACGATCAGCGATTTGCTGCAGTATTTTCCGAGGGAGTACGAGGACCGCAGCCGCATATGGCCTATTGGCAGCGCACCGGCGCCGTCATCGGAGCCCGTGCTGGTCTGCGGCACAGTCCGGGGCGTGCAGGAGCTGCGGCCACGGCGGGGCATGACTATATTGAAGGTGCTTATCGCCGACGACAGCGGCGCCGTCGAGCTGACCTGGTTCAACCAGCCCTTTAAAAAAAAATTGTTTCATGTCGGCATGGACGTGGCGGCCTTTGGCAAGATCGAATGGGCTTACGGAAAGCGGCAGATGAATTCTCCCGAAACGGAGCAGGGCGGCCTGTCGCAGGAACAGGGCTTCGTTCCCGTGTACGGCCTGACGGACGGCCTGCGGCAGAACGACGTGCGCAGGGCCGTGCGGGAAGCGTTGGAGGAAGCGGCGCGCTGTCCCTCGCTGCTGCCGGGATGGGACGGCGGCAGAAGTGTCTGCGGCGGCTTTATGCCGGAGCTGCAGGCGTATGAGGCCATGCATTTTCCGCCGTCTATGGAAATGCGCCGCAAGGCGCGGGAGCAGCTGGCCTTCGAGGAGCTCTTCGACATGCAGCTGGGCCTTCTGCTGCGCCGCCGTCAGGAAGGGAAACAGCGGGGAATTAAATGCGGGCCGAACGGCAGCCTGCTGAAGCAGTTTTTAGCCCAGCTTCCCTTTTCCTTGACCAAGGGGCAGACGCAGGCTTTTTTAGACATACAGGCCGATATGGAAAGCGAAGTACCTATGCAGCGGCTGGTACAGGGCGACGTGGGTTCGGGGAAAACCGTCGTGGCGGCCATGGCCCTGACGAAAATCGTCGAAAACGGATATCAAGGTGCTTTGATGGCACCGACGGAAATCTTGGCAATTCAGCATTACGAGGAATTTCTCAAGCTGTTTCGCGGCCTTCCCGTGCGCGTCGCCGTGCTGACCGGCCGTACGACGGCCAAGGAGAGGGAGACCCTGCTGGAAGACCTGCGCCAGGGAAGCGTCCAGATTCTTATCGGCACGCACGCGCTGATTCAGAAGGACGTCGCGTTTTGTGACTTAGGCCTCGTCGTGACGGACGAGCAGCATCGCTTCGGCGTGCGTCAGCGGGCCGCCCTGCAGGGGAAGGGCCGGGCTCCCCACGCGCTGTTTATGACGGCGACGCCGATTCCGCGGACGCTGGCCCTGTCTGTATACGGCGACTTGGACGTATCGTCCATACGGGAAATGCCTCCAGGGCGCAAGGTTGTCAAAACCTACGCCGTCGGCGAGGCCATGCGCCGCCGCGTATACGCTTTTATGGAAAAGCTCATGGCCAAGGGGCAGCAGTGCTACGTAGTGTGCCCCCTTGTAGAAGAGTCGGAAACGGTAGATTTGCAGGCGGCGACGGCTTTGTATGAAGAGCTGCGCGCGACGGTCTTTAAAAACAGGCCGTGCGGCCTCGTCCACGGCCGCATGACCGGCAAGGAAAAGGCCGCCGTCATGGAAGCCTTTCAGGACGGCCGTATATCCCTGCTCGTCGCGACGAGCGTCATTGAGGTCGGCGTCAATGTGCCCAATGCGACGGTCATGCTGATCGACGGGGCCGAGCGGTTCGGCCTGGCCCAGCTCCATCAGCTGCGGGGCCGCGTCGGCCGCGGCAGCCAGCAGGCGTACTGCATCCTGCTGTCTAAGGGCGGAAGCGAAGAGACACGGCAGCGCCTGCAGTGGATGGAGAAAATACACGACGGCTTCGAGCTGGCGGAAAAGGACTTGCTCCTGCGCGGCGCAGGACGGCTGTTCGGGTATGCCCAGCACGGGCTGCCCGATTTGAAGGCCGCTGATATTGTCCGCGATATTTCGCTGCTGACGGCTGCCAGGGACAAGGCGGCAGACTATTTGAAGGGCCCCGTCGACGAAGAGAAGATTTATGCGGCTCTGGAGCGGCGGTTCGGGACGCGTTTTCAAGGTTTGCTAAATAACTAAGAAAATGTCATGAAAATATGTACAGATGACATCTTATCGGCTATAATAAAGGATAAGCTATTTAGGGGTATTTCCCTAGGTTTTTATATTTTTCAAAACAGAGGTGCAAAGATGAGATCTGATAAATTTGGTATGAAAGGTTTAACTTTTGATGATGTTTTGCTGGTACCGGCGAAATCCGACGTGCTGCCGTACCAGGTAGACGTATCGACGAATCTGACGAAAGATATCAAACTGAATATCCCTATGATGAGCGCTGGCATGGATACGGTTACGGAAGCTCCCATGGCGATTGCAATCGCCCGTGAAGGCGGCATCGGCGTTATCCATAAAAATATGTCTATTGCCGCTCAGGCGCGCGAAGTCGACAAGGTAAAGCGCTCCGAACACGGCATCATTATCGACCCCATTTTCCTGCATCCCGATAATTTGCTGGCCGACGCCAACGAATTGATGGGCAAGTACAAGATTTCCGGTGTTCCTATTACGGTTGACGGCAAATTAGTCGGCATCATCACCAACCGCGACATGCGCTTTGAAGAAGATATGAGCCGCCGCATCGGCGATATCATGACGAAGGAAAACCTGGTCACGGCTCCTGTCGGCACGTCCTTGGCTGATGCGAAGGCCATCCTGCGCCAGCATCGCATTGAAAAGCTGCCCTTAGTTGATAAGGACGGCAATCTGCAGGGCCTGATTACGATTAAAGATATTGAAAAAGCAACGAAATACCCGAATTCGGCGAAGGATTCCAACGGCCGCCTGCTGGCCGCCGCAGCTGTCGGCGTTTCTCATGACATGATAGACCGTCTGGATGCTCTCGTAGCCGCGAAGGTCGACGTCGTCGTCATCGACACGGCTCACGGCCATTCGGAAGGCGTA
This sequence comes from Megasphaera sp. SW808, assembly GCF_012027795.1. Lineage (NCBI taxonomy): Bacteria > Bacillati > Bacillota > Negativicutes > Veillonellales > Veillonellaceae > Megasphaera > Megasphaera sp. SW808. The sequence goes on along the minus strand of NZ_SJOT01000004.1, from coordinate 85,961 downwards.
TTGAAGACCTTGAAGGAAATTAAAAAAGCCTATCCCCATCTCCCGGTCATTGCCGGCAACGTCGCTACGGGCGCCGCTACGGAAGCCCTCATCGAATGCGGCGTAGACGCCGTTAAGGTAGGCATCGGGCCCGGTTCCATCTGCACGACCCGCATCATCGCCGGCATCGGCGTTCCCCAGATTTCCGCCGTATACGAATGCGCCAAAGTTGCACAGCGCTACGGCATTCCCATCATCGCCGACGGCGGCATCAAATACTCCGGCGACATGGCCAAAGCGATTGCGGCAGGCGGCAACGTCGTTATGCTGGGCAATCTCCTGGCCGGTACGGAAGAAAGCCCGGGCGAAACGGTCATCTATCAGGGCAGAAGCTATAAGGAATACCGCGGCATGGGCTCGCTGGCTGCTATGGAACACGGCAGCAAGGACCGCTACTTCCAGGAAGATGCGAAGAAGCTCGTTCCCGAAGGCATCGAAGGCCGCGTGCCGTATAAAGGCGCCGTTGCCGATACGATTTTCCAGATGGTCGGCGGCTTGAGAGCCTCCATGGGCTACTGCGGATGCCACAACATCAAGGAAATGATCGAAAACACGCAGTTCATTCAGATTACCAGCGCCGGTCTCCGCGAAAGCCATCCCCACGACGTCAATATTACGAAGGAAGCGCCGAACTACAGCGTAAACTAAGGGCAAGGTGGAGGATATACGTTGACTAGCACGATACATATCCTGTCCGTCCCCATTGGAAACGTCACGAAGGAAGAAGCCTGTGCCTTTGCCTTTAAATGCATTGAAGAAGGCAGGGCGGCTTCTATCGCGACGGCCAATGCGGAGATGGTCATGAGAGCGCAGTCAGATGAAGAACTGGCAGATATCCTGCGGCACGCGGACTTAGTCGTTCCCGACGGGGCCGGCGTGCTGTGGGCTGCCGAGCAGATAGGGAAGCAGTTTAAGGAGCGGGTCGCCGGCATCGATTTGGCCTGCCGTCTCGTCGGCGAAGCGGCGCTGCGGCAGACGCCGGTGTACTTTTTCGGCGGAGCCGAAGGCGTCGCCAGGGACGCGGCGGCCAATTTGGAAAAACAGGTAGGCAATTTGCATATCGTAGGCACCCATTCGGGATTTTTTACCGACGAGGAAGAAAAGCAGATCATTGAGGAAATCCGTTCAGGCGGCACGCAGCTCCTGTTTGTCGCCCTGGGCGTCCCCAAGCAGGAAAAATGGATACGCGACCACCTGTATGAGCTGGGACCCTGCGTCTGCATGGGTGTCGGCGGCTCCCTGGACGTGCTGTCGGGCCGTCTCGACCGGGCTCCGAAGTGGATGCAGGAGCACCGCCTGGAATGGCTTTACCGGCTGCTGAAGGAGCCGACCAGAATCAAACGCATGATGGCTTTGCCTCAGTTTGTCGCCGCCGTAAAACGGGACAAAGGTGCAAAGTGATTTGAGGTGATGTCTTGAATAAACCGCTTATAATTGAAGATGGCTATATATTCATCGCAGTTCCGGCACTGCTGGCCGTGTTGGCAGGGTATTTCGTCAATGCCTACGCGGCGGCGGTTCCGGCGCTGCTCGCCTTGTATTTCGCCTATTTTTTCAGGAATCCTCATCGTACGATTCCGGAAGACGATACGGCGCTGCTGTCGCCTGCCGACGGCAAGGTCATGAGCGTCGAAGAAGTGTACGAAGATTTATACCTCGATAAGAAGTGCAGAAAAATTGTCATCTTCTTATCTGTTTTCGACGTTCACGTCAACCGGGCTCCCTTAGCCGGGACGATCGACTTTCAGCAGTATACGTGCGGCGGCTTCCGGCCGGCCTATAAGGACGGCGTCGGGTATGAAAACGAACGGTATTCCGTAGGGATTGAAAACAATCGGACGCGGATATTGGTAACAGTTATCGCCGGCATATTGGCCCGGCGAATCGTATCCTGGGTAACGCTGGGCGACACCTTGTCTCACGGTCAGCTGTACGGAATGATCAAGTTTGGCTCCTGCGCAGAAGTATACGTCGGCGACGACGTGGAAATTCTGGTCCAAAAGGGCGATCGCGTGCGCGGCGGAGAAACTATCATTGGGAGGATTGTCAAATGAAAAATATAATTCCATGTCTTTTTACGTCGGGAAACCTCGGGTTCGGCGTATTAAGTATGATCATGACGCTGCATGGCATGTTTACCGCCGCCGGCATATGCATCCTGCTGGCCATGGCCTGCGATGCCTGCGACGGCCGTTCGGCCCGCGCCCTGGGCGTTGCCGGCGAGTTCGGCAAAGAATTGGACTCCTTGTCCGACGTAGTTTCCTTCGGCGCGGCGTCGGCGTTTTTGATTTACACTTATTCGTTGCAGGAATTGGGCTGGATCGGCGTCGTGCCGGCTATTATTTACGCGGCCTTGGGCGGTATCCGTCTGGCCCGCTTCAACTTGAATACCGGCGTCATTCACGGCTATTTCCAGGGCATGCCGATTCCTAACGGCGGCTGCCTCATCGCCACGTACGTCATTTCCGGCGTCCATCTGCCGGCGTGGCTGATCGGCATTTTTGTCGTCGCCCTGGGGTATCATCTGGTAAGCAAGGTCCATAATCCCGATTTCAAAGGGGCCAGCCCGGATGTCCTTCATAAATCGGCATTGGCGATTTCTCTGATTTTTGGCGCCGTCGTGCTGGTTTTCGTCGACTGGCACCTCGTCTTTACGATGCCCTTCTTGTTGTATATCGTATTTGGATTAGTCAATACGGCCATGAACGCCGCTTCTGCGCGTTGATATATTAGGGAGATCGCGTATGGAACATATATTGGATATCATTATGATACCCATACAAGTTATCATTGTATTTTATACGCTGTATTATGTTACCTTGGCTGTTTTCGGCCTGATGAAGCGAAGAGAGCACGTTACGGCAGCACCTAAGAATACCTTTGCTGCCGTAATTTGCGCGCATAATGAGGAACGCGTCGTCGGGCAGCTGATCGATAACCTGAAAGACCTGAATTATCCGAAGGACATGTACGACGTATACGTCGTGGCCGACAACTGTACGGACAATACGGAAAAGATCTGCCGGGAACACGGCGCGATCGTCAAGGTGCGGACGAATAAGGACGAAGTGGGCAAGGGTTACGCCCTGGATTGGATGTTTGCGCAGATGCTGGCTCAGGAAAAGCAGTATGACGCCTTCGTCGTCTTCGACGCTGACAACCTCGTCCATCCGGAATTTTTGAGGGAAATGAACAACCACTTGTGCAAGGGCGAGCAGGTCATACAAGGCTATATGGACGCTAAAAATCCGACCGATACCTGGGTGGCCGGGACCTTTGCCATCGCCTTCTGGCTCATCAACCACATGTGGCACCTGGCGAAATATAATATTGGCTTGTCTACGGCCCTCGGCGGCACAGGCATGTGCATCGCGACGGATATTGTGCGGAAGTACGGCTGGGGATGCGACTGCCTGACGGAAGACATGGAATTTTCCATGAAAGTGCTGCTGGAAGGCGTGCGGACCTGCTGGGCCCACGACGCGATCATTTACGATGAAAAGGCTCTGGGGTTCATGCAGTCGTGCCGGCAGCGCAAGCGATGGGCCCAGGGGCAGTGCGACTGCGGCGAGCGCTTTATTCCCAAGCTGTTTGTCCGCGGCATCAAGACGGGGAATATCCGCATGCTCGACGGCATCATTACCTTGTCGCAGCCCTTTTTCATGATGATGTCGACGATATACGCCCTGATGGCCTATATCAACTCGTATATTCCCTTGTACACCAACATCCTGTACCAAATCGTGCCGGTGCAGATGTGGACGGTCATCGGCGTCGTCCAGTATCTCATTCCGGTTATCGTGCTGCTACAGATCAAGGTGCCCTTAAAATCCTGGGCCTATCTCGTCGTATATCCCCTGTTCATGTACAGCTGGATTCCCGTCAATTTTCTCGGCTTTAAGGACCGCCATAAGATGAAATGGAGCCATACGGAACATACGAGGGCTGTATCCTATGACAGCGCCGTGCTGCTGCGAAAGGAGAATAAAAAATAGATGCATATTCTGTTGACCAATGACGACGGCCTCCGCGCGCCGGGACTGCAGATCCTGAAGCGCGAGCTGGCGGCCTGCGGGTACAGGCTGACTGTCGTTGCGCCTAACGGCCAGCGCAGCGCCGCATCCCATTCTATGACGATCAATAAGGCCTTGTATTGCCGGGAAGAGACCGATGAAGCGGGGATTCGCGAAATCGCCGTGTCCGGCACGCCCGTGGACTGCGTAAAAATGGCTATGGAATACTTCTTGGCTGAGGACAAGCCGCAGCTCATCATATCGGGCATCAACAACGGCTATAATTTAGGCAGCGACGTCCTGTATTCGGGGACGGTGTCGGCGGCAATGGAAGGGCCGTACTATCAGGTGCCGGCTCTGGCCGTGTCGATGTATCCCATGGATGAAAAGAGGTGCGCCCAGACGGCCCGTCTCGTTCACGAATTAGTGGAAAAGGTCGTCGTGAGGGGCCGTTTCCCCGGCATATTGAACGTCAACGTCCCGCCGGCCGGCGATATCAGCCTCGGCAACGTCCGCGTCGTGCCGCAGACCGTACAGATTTATCACAACGTCGTAGCGGAAAAACGCGATTTGGACGGCAGCCTGTGCTATCATATTGTAGGCGATATCGATATGGAAGGGGCACCGGAAAACAGCGACGTGGCCTGCATACGAAGCGGCCGCATCGCCGTGACGCCGCTGCGGTGGCAGCAGACGGCCATGGCGGCTATTGATGACGTAAAGAGCTGTTTGTAAAAAAACATAAAAAGTCAAGAATTCTATTATGGATTCTTGGCTTTTTTTGATAACTTAGGAATATAGTATTATACTTTTAAAAACTGCGTGATACGTATTTAAAATCTTAAATAAGATACATGGGGAGCAGACAGGTGTATTTTCCTATTTCATCAAATTAGTACTTGCAAAATACATTTGTATGCCGTATAATGACAATCAAGTCACATAGTGAGTGGATGAAGTTTACGGGAGAAGGTCGCAGACCTACCGAAGGAGTTAAACTCTCAGGTGCCGGAAGGCAGGACCGTGAATGGACACGACTCTGGAGAGTCCCATATGGGCGCCGAAGGTGCAGGGTATCTTGACGATATCTAATCTCTCAGGCAAAAGGACAGAGAATAGCGCAATTATTTCATTATTTCTTTATGCTGTTTTTGACCTGTCTTCAGAGGTATGCTGACGACAGGTTTTTTGTATTTATTCCTAAAATAACAGTGTAAAGGAGTATGGTATTATGGTAGACGTTTTGAACCAAATTGACAGCTTTGTGTGGGGACCGCCTTTGCTGGTGCTGCTGATCGGTACAGGCATCATGCTGACGATCCGCCTGCGCCTGCTGCAGATTTTCCGCCTTCCTCATGCGCTGAAGCTGATCTTTACGGCAAAGAATCAGGGCGAAGGCGATATCGACAGCTTTAAAGCGCTGTGTACGGCTTTAGCGGCGACTGTCGGTACCGGCAATATCGTCGGCGTAGCTACGGCCGTTCATGCCGGCGGCCCGGGCGCCGTGTTCTGGATGTGGATGGCAGCGCTCGTCGGCATGGCGACGAAATATGCCGAATGCCTGCTGGCCGTCAAGTACCGCACCGTCGATAAAAACGGCGAAATTTCCGGCGGCCCGATGTACTATATTGAAAAGGGCTTGGGACCTAAATTCAAGCCGTTAGCCTGCATTTTTGCCTTCTTCGGCGTTCTCGTCGCCTTCTTCGGCATCGGCACTTTTGCGCAGGTCAATTCGATTGTAGAAATTACGCGCCTTACGGCCGACGTTCCTGTAGAATATACGGCGATTGTCCTGACCATCGTCGTCGCAGCTGTCACCATCGGCGGCCTCCAGTCCATTGCCCGGGCTGCGTCGAAAATCGTTCCGGCTATGGCCGTTATCTACGTCGTTTCGGCGGCTGGATTCCTCATCATGTTCTACGAACAAATTCCGGCGGCTATCGAACAGATTCTCGTCTGTGCCTTTACTCCGACGGCTGCTTCCGGCGGCTTCCTCGGCGCGACGGTCATGATGGCGATGCGCAACGGGATTGCCCGCGGCGTTTTCTCTAACGAATCGGGCCTCGGCAGCGCGCCTATCGTAGCGGCGGCAGCCAAGACGAAATGGCCTGCTGAACAGGGCTTCGTATCCATGACGGGTACCTTTATCGACACGATTATCATCTGCACCATGACGGGCTTAGTCCTCGTTGTCAGCGGCTTGTGGACGAGCGAACTGAACGGCACGGCCCTGACGAACGCCGCCTTCCTGCAGGCCTATCCGGCCTGGGGCAGCTTCATCCTCTGCATCGGCCTGACGCTCTTTGCCTTTACGACGATCTTGGGCTGGAATTACTACGGCGAACGGTGCGTGGAATACTTGGTCGGCGTCAAGGGGATCATGCCGTACCGCATCATCTTCATCGCCCTCGTAGCCTGCGGCGCCTTCATCAAATTGGAAGTTATCTGGATTTTAGCCGATATCGTCAACGGTCTGATGGCCGTGCCGAACCTGATCGCCCTCATCGGTCTCAGCGGCGTCGTCGTAGCCGAAACGAAACGGTATTACGCTCATTTAGCTGCTGAAAAGGAAGCGAAGAAGGCGGCTCTCGTAGACCAGAAGGTAACGGCGGGACATTAACATAAGATAGGGTTTTTATCATAGGGGTATGGTACAACTGCATTAGGAATTTACGCGCCTCATGGGGAGACGGCTCCCTGTGGGGCGCTATCTGTTTGCCTTTGCTTTGGCGTAATAGTATGCATATATTTTGTAAGTTTTCTGTAAGTACCGTTTTAGTCATGATGACGATTACTTATATATATGGTATAATACTTTTTATGAAGCAATATTTTCGAAAGGCAGTGAGTACGTATGGCAAAGATTACTTTAAAATCTGGTTTTGTATTTGACGTAGAGAATTTATACGGTCCGGGCAAGGTGACGGAGGAAGACGTCAAGGCCATGGAGCCGGCGTATACGAAAGCCCACGAAGCGGTCATGGAAATGCGCAGGACAGGCATCATGGCAGGTCATTTATCTAAAGACGGCGAGCCGGAAGCCGTATTGTTCCCGCAGCTTCCCTACATCGTGGAAGGCAATATCAACAATCCGGAACGGGTCATGGCGATGGAAGAATTGGCCCGCCAGGTGCGCAACCGCGTCGATGCAGTCGTATTTTTCGGTATCGGCGGCTCCTATTTAGGCGGCAAGGTACTCTTCGACGTGCAGTGCGGCGAATTTTGGAACCTCAAGAGCACGGAAGCCCGCAAAGGCTATCCGAAAGCCTTCTTTGCCGGCAACAACGTCGATTCCCATAAGGTCAGCGGCCTTATCGAGTTCCTCAAGACGGACAGCGCTGCGAAGTCCGGCTATACGGTCATGGGCGTCGTCATTTCTAAATCGGGCTCGACTATCGAACCGATGTCCAACTACATGGTCGTCCGCCAGGCGATGGAAGACGCCGGCATCAAATTTGAAACCGTCGCCGTTACGGATCCTCATGAAGGCGAAAAAGAAACGCTCCTGCACGGATTGGCGAGAAAATCGGGCTGGCCTATTTTCTACGTTCCCGACGGAGTCGGCGGACGGTTCAGCGTCTTCTCCGAAGTAGGCCTCCTCGTCGGCGCGCTGGTCGGCTTTGATATCCGTCAGTTCTTAGCCGGCGCGAGGGATATGGACAAGGCCTGCCAGAATCCCGATATTTGGCAGAATCCGGCCTTGCTGAACAGTGTGCTGAAATATATTTCCGGCGCAAAATACGGCCGCGACCTGGAAGTTCTCATGCCCTATGCGGACAGCCTGAAATCCTTGTCGGAATGGTATATTCAGCTTTTGGCAGAATCCCTGGGCAAACGCCTCGACAAGCAGGGCAACGTCGTCAACTACGGCCGCACGCCTATCGTCGCCGTCGGCACGACGGACATGCACGCCCAGACGCAGGAACACCAGGAGGGCCCGAGGGATAAGGTCGTCCAGTTCGTTTCCATCGCCAACTGGAAGGACGACGTCGTCGTTCCCCATATGTACGACGAATATCCGAAGCTGGCTGCGTTCAGCGGCTTGCCCCTGAGCAGCATCCTGGAAGCGGCCCGCAGCTCGAATGCGGAAGCCCTGATCGGCGACGGCCGTCCCAACGCCAACTACATTTTGCCCGAACTGACGCCTTATCATTTGGGCGAAGTCATGTTTATGCTGTGCTTGTCCATTGCGTACGAAGGCGAATTTGCCAACGTCGACGCCTTCAATCAGCCCGGCGTGGAAGTGTACAAGAAATTCCTCGGCGGCCGCTTGAAGAAACTGCAGGAAGGTTAATATGAACGTATTAGTTACAGGCGGCGCCGGGTATATCGGCAGCCATACCGTGCGGGCCTTGCTCGAACGGGGCTGCCGCGTCGTCGTCCTCGATAATTTATCGCGGGGCCATCGCGGCGCCGTGCCCGACGGCGTGCGCCTCGTCGTCGAAGATATTCATCATGTCGATGCCGTGTGCGCCCTTTTGACAGAAGAACGCATCGACGCGGTCATGCATTTCGCTGCCCACAGCCAGGTCGGCGAGTCCATGGAAAAACCGACGATATATTATGACAACAACGTCGTCGGGTCGTACTGCCTGCTGGAAGCCGTACGCCGGGCCGGGGTGAAATACTTTGTGTTTTCCTCGACGGCGGCCGTGTACGGCGAGCCGGAGCAGACGCCGATTACGGAAGATATGCCCTATTGCCCGACGAATGTGTACGGCCAGACGAAGCTCATGATCGAGCAGATGCTGGCCCAGTTCAGCCGGGCCTACGGCCTGCGGTATGCGGCGCTGCGGTATTTCAACGCCGCCGGCGCGTCCCGCGACGGCAGCATCGGCGAAGACCATACGCCGGAAACGCACCTCATTCCGCTTATTTTGCAGACGGCCCAAGGGATACGGGATCATATCACGATTTTCGGCACGGACTATCCCACGGAAGACGGCACCTGTATCCGCGACTACATTCACGTCGTCGACTTGGCCGACGCCCATTGCCGCGTCCTCCAGTATCTGGCGGAAGGCGGACAGCCTCAGGCCTTCAACCTGGGCTCGCAGCACGGGTTCAGCGTGCGCGATATGATACGGGCGGCGAAGGCCGTGACGGGACGGGATTTCGCCGTCGAAGAAGGCCCGCGCCGCGCCGGCGATCCGGCGGCCCTCGTCGCGTCGTCGGAAAAAATCCGCCGGCTGACGGGCTGGCAGCCTCAGTACAGCCAAATTGAAACGATCATTGCCGACGCCTGGAAATGGCACAGCGGCCATCCGAAAGGATACGATGATAAAGCGTAATCTGTCGGCCCTTCGGCATCTGGTAAGGAACGCAGCAGCTCACCACAGAAACACATGGCTCCCGTATGGAGTCATCCTGCTTTGCTTGGCAGGTATCTGGTGGGGCTGGGATGGCGTTCCGTCAGGACGGCAGGAAATCATACGGGAGACGAAGAACGATACCGGTTCTTCGCCTCCCGTTTTTTCTGCTTCTGATAGGGATGAAGAAGAGGATCGTCATGAAGGCAGGTTGGTGGAAGGCACTGCGCCGTCTCTGCGGCGCAAGCCCCTGCCTGATATATTTGCCGGCAGCGCGCCGAAGAGCGCTGCCGATTCTGAGGAAAAGGCGCGGCCCGCTGCGGCCGCACCGGCGGCAGAGCCGCCCGTCCTTTGCGGTACGATGGAGCATAATGGAGCCTATCTGGCTTTGTTCCGCCACTCCGGGGAAACGCTGGTCTGCGCCGCAGGGGACAGCTTCGGCGGATATACCGTCGTCAGCGTATATAAAGATGGCGCGCAGCTGGAAAAAGACGGAATCTGCGCGGCCGTAAGCATGTAAAGGAGATGACTATGAAATTTTGCCGATTTATCCTCATTATGATGGCCGTCGCATGGTATGGGCCGGTTTTTGCCGGCAGTTCCTTGTCCGTTCACGTCCGCGAAGTTCCTGTCCGCTCCGTGCTGGAAGGGCTGGCCCGCAGCGGCAATATTAACCTTATCGTCGACGATACGGTGCAGGGGACGATGACCATGCACGTAGACGGCGTCACCGTCGAGGACGCGCTGGACGCCATTGCTGCCAGTCAAAACCTGTATTATGAAAAAGAGGGGCCCGTGCGGACCATGACGGCCGGGAAGAAACGGGACGGTGCGAAATCCCTGCGGACGTGGCGGCTCCGTTACGCCGTCCCGACAGACGTGCAGGAGGCCGTCCGGGCGATGGTACCCGACGGGGATGTCCGCTGCTACGATGATACGAATACCCTCGTCGTCGGTGCGACGCCGCAGGAGCATCGCGCCGTGCAGGACCTCGTGGCAGCACTGGATATGAAGCCGCGGCAGGTCGACGTCGAGGTAGAGATTGCCTCTATTGATCGGAGCGCCCTGCGCCATGCCGGCGTCGAATGGAATTGGTCCAGCGTGAGCGGCGGCGCCGGACATGACGGATTTTCCTTTGCTGCTCAGATACAGGCGCTGGAAGAAAAGGGGAAGGCCTCCGTACTGGCAAGGCCGCGCATGGCCGCCTTGAACGGCAGGGAGGCGAGCGTCCTCATCGGCGATAAAATTCCCGTCGTGACGGAATACATGAGCGGCGGCGAAAAGACGGCGACGACGGAGTACAAGGACGTCGGCGTGAAGCTCCGCTATGTGCCGCGTATTCACGAAGACGGGACGGTAACGGCGGCTATCGAGGCTGAAGTCAGCACGCCTGTATTTGTCAACGAAATGAAGGCCTACCGCATTGCCACGCGACAGGCCAAGACAGTCGTGCGCATGCTGCCCGGAAGGACGCTGGTATTGGGCGGCCTTATCCGCAAGGAGGACGTGGAGAGCCTGCGCAAGGTACCTATATTGGGAGATATTCCGCTGCTGGGAAAATTATTCCGCAGCCATTATACGTCGTCCAAGGAGACGGAAGTAGTCATCCTGCTGCGTTCCTCCGTCCGGGAGGAGATTCCTTGACAGAAGGCGATGGGGAGGAATATGATAAAGGCAGAAAAACGGCCTGTCGTGGTATTGGCAGCAAGATGACGGAAAAGAGTGAAAGAGCATATGCGTGATGGAAAGCGGAGAGACCAAGTTCTTTTGTTGGCGGCGGGATTCTTTTATTTTTCCAGCCCTATGGCAGTTACGCCGATCATTACCGGATTTTCCGGCTCCTTGGGGGCGAGCGCGGCCCTGATGGGCCTTATCGGCGGCCTGATGAATATTTGCTCCCTGTGCTGCCGGCCCTTTGTGGGAGCCTTTTCCGATAGGATGAGAAAGTATGTATTATCCTGTATTGGCGCAGTGTGCCTGATCGTGTCCTGCCTCGGCTACGTCTTCGCCTGGAGCCCCCAGGTCGTCATGGCGGCCCGTATTATCAACGGCTTTGGCTTTGCCCTGTGCTCAATCAGTCTGTCGACGTGGTTTTCCCTGATGCTGCCGAAAGAGCATATGGGCGCCGGCATGGGCGTGTACGGCACGATGAATGCCCTGGCCATGGCCCTGGCGCCGGCTGTTGGGATTTACTGCTACCATCACCTCGGATATCGTGCGGCGTTTTGCGTCGCTACGGCCTTCGCCGCGGCGATCATCGTCCTTATCCAGTTCGTATCGTATAAAAACGAGCCGCTGCCGCCGGCCGGCAAGGGATTCCTGCCCGATCAGTTCGTCGATACAGGTGTCCTGCCCGTATCGTTCCTCATCATGGTATTTACCATTCCGTACTGCGCTACCCAGTCCTTTCTGGTACAGTACGTGCAGACGAAGGGGCTGCCCTTTTCGGCCGGTATGTTTTTTCCAGCCTATGCCGTGGCTTTACTGCTGCTGCGGACGGCGATGCGCGACCTGTTCGACCGCTTATCCTTTCAGTTTTTCTTCGTTATGGCCTGTTTTTGCACGGCGGGAAGTATCCTCCTGCTGGCTGTCATGGACAGCTTTTGGGAAATGATCGCGGCGGCGGTGCTCATGGCCGGCAGCTACGGCGTGATGTGTTCCGTTTGCCAAGCCTTGGCTATCGTCGTAGCCGTCGGAGGGAAGCGGGGATTGGCGAACAGCACCTATTATATCGGCATCGATTTGGGCATGGCTTTAGGGCCCCTGTTCGGCGGCCTGCTGTTCGGTTTCCTGCCGATTTCCTTCTTTTATCCTGTCCTGTTAGCGTCTCTGCCGGCGGCAGCGGCCATTTATTGGTATGGCCGGCGGCGCGTATTTTCCGCCCGCTCTTCCGCTCATGCAAGGTAAAACCTTTAACGTTTGGAAGATAGGAAAAATTACAGAAAAGCATATTGACAATTTTCTTATTTTTCGTATAATGAAATCACGACACAATATACGTTCCCGATAAAGGTATAGACGGAAAAAAGTAGGGCTGCAAATACCCTCGCAGAGAGCCGGTGGGCGGTGTAAACCGGCAGGTGATGCAGCGTGAAGTTCTTTCCTGAACTGTGAGGCTGAACAGAAATCAGTAGGCCGATCCGGTATGGCGACCGTTACATTGCTATGAGTTGATCTGATTCGAGATTATTAGGGTGGTACCGCGGAGATGTTCGTCCCTTGGGTATCACCCTTTTTGTATTCTGGAATGCAGGTAAGCAGGGTGGTACCGCGAGTTCATCGTCCCTCATGGAGGGGCGATTTTTTTATATCAAACGGGAATCTAGCTATTATATTTCTTCATATCATCCATTAGGAGGCAACCCAAATGAACAGTTCAGTTATTGTCGTAGGTTTGTACATTTGTACGATTTTCTTAATCAGCTGGTACACGAAGCACCGCGCTGCCGGGAAGGCGGAAAACTATATCCTAGCCGGCCGGCAGCTCACGACGCCGCTCATCATGGTTTCTATCGTCGGCCTGGCCGTCGGCGGCGCATCGACTATCGGCGTTGCCGAACAGGCCTATAAAGCCGGTATTTCCGCCGGCTGGTACACGACGGCCTGGGGCATCGGCGCGATCGTCATGGGCATGACCGTCGCTAAAAAATACCGCAGCCTCAACATCACGACGATTCCCGAAATGCTGGAACGGTATTACGATAAGAAGAGCATGATTATCGGCATCATTTGCCAGATCATCGTACAGCTCGTCGTCATGAGCATGCAGTACGTCGCCGGCGGCATGATCCTCGCCGCTCTTATGCCGGAAGTCTTCACGCCGACGACAGGGATGCTCATGAGCGCCGTCGTCTTCATCGGCGTAACGCTGATCGGCGGTATGTGGTCGGCCAGCATTACGAACCTCATGAACGTATCCCTGAAATACGCCGGCATCCTCATGGCCGTCGTACTGGCAGTCCGCATGGCCGGCGGCATGGATCAAATCCAGATGAACCTGCCCATGCCTCACGGCCTCGATTTCATCGACGGCGTAGGCCCCATGACCATCGTTACGTGGATTATCGTCCTCATTACGGTTAACCTGTCCCTTCAGAGCATCATCCAGATTTCCCTCGGCGCAAAAGACGTGCATACGGCCCGCAAAGGCTTTATCATCGGCGGCCTGCTCATGCTGCCGATCGGCTTCGTCAGCGCCCTCCTCGGCGTCATCGCTTCGGAATTATATCCCAACATTTCGGCTACGGCTGCATTGCCCCAGGTCATCATGTCCCTCGACCCGTGGCTGGCCGGCATTACCCTGGCGGCTCTTTGGGCAGCCGACGTCAGCTGCGCCTGCAACCTCCTTCTCAGCTCGGCGACGCTGTACTCTCATGACATTCACAAACGGTTCGTCGACCCGAACATGTCCGACAGCAAGTATCTCAACGTCACCCGTATTTCCGTATTCCTTCTCGGCCTGCTTACGCTGAGCTTTGCTCTGACCATCAGCGGCATCATCTCCACGCTCATGGCCGGCCTCAGCCTCATGACGGCGTTCAGCGTCATCGTTCTCATGACGATGTATGCGCCGAAATACTGCTCCCGCGCAGCCGCCTTCTATACGATTCTGGCTTCGGTCGTCGTTCTCGTAGCCTGGATGTTCGTACCGGCCGTCCGCGTGCTGCCGCATGTCATTTATGCCGAATGGATCGTCTGCGGCGCCCTCTTCGTCGGCATCAGCGCCGTGACGCGCAGCAACGCCATTCACATGGAAGGCGTCGAACCGGCCGCCGTACAGGACGGCAAGACGAAGGCCGTACCGGCTCAGCACTAACGATAGGTTCCGCGAGTTTCCACGCGGCAGGTCCTATGGTATAATTAAATAACCTGCATATGAAAAATCCCTGTAAAGCGAGTCTCTTTGCAGGGATTTTTGTGCAGTTGATTGTGCTGATTGTATTCCTGTTCCGGCGAATTGAAGCCGTCGGAGGCAGGGAGGAGAAAGAGGTGATGGCGATGGAGAAAGGATCGGCCATTTCGCTGTATGAAGGGGAACGTATCTTGTGGCAGGGCAAGCCGGGCTGCTCGTGGCGCAAACTGGTTAAACCGTCGGATATACTGAAGGTTCCCATAGGACTATTGTTTTTTCTGTTTGCCCTATGCTGGGAAGGCGCAGCCTTGTCTGTTCCGGGCCTGTGGGGGATTGTCGCGCCCTTATTCGGCCTGCCTTTTATAGCGGCAGGAGCGTATGGCAGCGTTGGCCGCTTGGTCCATCGCCGCTGGCAGCGGCGGCAGATTGTCTACGTGCTGACGAGCGAGCGGATTCTTACGGTGTACCGCAGCCGCCTGGTCTGCCGGTTTTATCATACCCTGCGGTATTTGGAGAAGCGGGAAAACGGCGACGGGTCGGGGACGATTCTTTTCGACAAACGCCCTGTAGATTGGCATGATTTTCATTTTGCTTTTTTTAATGAACTCATACGGGAACGGGAATATGAATACGCCGCTATCGACGACGTCGACGCCGTTTGGGCTATCGTTGAAGCGCAGCGGCGCCGATGGATGAAGCCTGATGGCGAATGATAAAACGCGCCAGCAGATAGCTGTTGTTCTGTCTGCCGGCGCGTCTGCTATTTCAGGCTTTGGTAAATCTGTTCGATGTTGTCGCGCATGCGGTCTATATAGGTCGCAGTTCCTTCGGCGCTTTCGATGGTGTGGATCGTTTTGACCGACGCCCCTACTTCCTTGGCCAGGGTTTTCGAGATCTTGGGGCTGACCATGGTTTCGGAGAAAATCGTCTTCACCTTATGCTGCTTGCAGAAATCAGCCAGGCTGGCCAGCTGCTGAGGGCTCGGCTCGCCGCTGGCAAAGACCGACTCGACGCTGCGCTGCGTCAGGCCGAAATCGCGGCACAAGTAGGCGAAGGCGGCGTGGCCTGTGACGAACTGCCGGTTCGGGACGGATTGGAATTTTTCCTGATATTCCGCCAGCACCTGCTGGAGCTGTTCGTTATAAGCGGCGGCGTTTTCGCGGTAAAATTCGGCGTTGGCCGGGTCGGCTTCAGCCAGGGCGGCGGCGATGTTCTGTACTTCCGTCTGAGCGGCCTGCAGGCTGAGCCAGCAGTGGGGATCGTCGCGGCCGTGTTCGTGTATATCGTGCTTGTCTGTATTGGCGATTACCTGGACGCCTTTCGAAGCGTCGACGGCGACGAGGTTTTTATTGTCTACGACTTCCAGCGTTTTATCCGCCCAGGGCTCCATGCCCAGGCCGTTGTACACGAATAAGCGGGCATGGCTCAATTCCTTGAGATTTTTCGTCGTCGGCTGAAAATCGTGGGGCTCCGTGCCGTCGGGAATCAAGGTGACGACGTCGACCTTATCCTTGCCGACGGCCTGGGTAAATTCTTTCATCGCGTTGAAAGAGGCGACGACTTTCAGTTTGCCGTCGGACTGGACGGAGCCGTCGGATTGGGCGCCGCAGCCCGCAAGGAGCACGGCCGCTGCTATCATTGTGATACAGGCTGTAAGCCATGATTTCATAACATATCCTCCTCTGAAATAGGAATATATACGTATAGTATAAACTGTATCATAGCACTAACCGTTGTCCCTTGTCAATAAATGCAAATGCCTTGCATTTTCCTTTTCGTGACTATATAATAGAGCAGGTATTTTATATGATAAGAAGGAGCGGCTATGATTTCATTAGAAAAGGTGTCCTTTGCCTATGAGCACGGGCCCTATTTACTGCAGGACGTTACGATGACCGTGCAGGACGGCGATTATATTTCCGTTGTCGGGGAAAACGGCAGCGGCAAGAGCACCCTCATCAAGCTGATATTGGGGCTGCTGTCGCCGAGCCGCGGCACGATTTCCAATACCTTCCGCCGCTGCGCCTACGTGCCCCAGCGGTTTGAATCGCTGAACAGCCAGTTTCCCATTACGGTCTACGAGGTGCTGAACTGCCAGCGCAGGATTTTGGGATATAAGGATAAGGATATTATCCGCCGCTCGCTGGAGCAAATGAACGTATATGAGTTAAAGGACCAGCTCATAGGTAACTTGTCGGGCGGCCAATGCCAGAAGGTGCTCATTGCCCGGGCCCTCATGGGCGAGCCTGATCTGCTCATTTTTGACGAGCCGTCGACGGGCATCGACGTCAAGAGCCAGATGGAGCTGTATCCTTTTATCCGCCATTTGAATCAGGATCGGGGCGTAACGGTCCTGACGGTAGAGCATAACCTGAAATTCGCCGCTAAGAATTCGACGAAGATGTTTCGCGTCGTCAACGGCGGCGGCCATTTCTGCTCGCCGGAAGACTATATCCGTGAATACGTATCGGACAACATGGGGAGGGACGGCAATGTTTGAGTACGCTTTTATGCAGAACGCCTTTATCGTGGCCGTGCTGATTTCCATCGTATGCCCTCTCATCGGCATATTCCTCGTGCTGCGCCGCTATTCCATGATCGGCGACGCCTTATCCCATGCGTCTCTGGCCGGCGTAGCTATCGGCCTTTTGCTGGACGCCAATCCCATCCTCAGCGCCTTCGGCCTTACGTCGGTCTTCGGCATTCTCATCGAAGTGCTGCGCCAGCGGTTCCGCCAGTACGCCGAGCTGATACTGGTGATTATCCTGTCCTTATCCGTCGGCATCGCTATTACGATTATCAGTTCCGGCATGGTGCATACCAACGTGGAATCCTTTTTATTCGGCAGTATCCTGACGGTGACGCGGGAAGACGTATGGTCAGTCCTGCTGCTCAGCATCGTGTCGATTTTGACGATTATCAAGCTGTACCCCCAGCTGGTCATGCTGACCTTTGACGAAGACGGGGCGAAGATCGCCGGCGTAAAGAGCCGTCTGATCAACTACGTCTTTGCCGTCCTCGTCGCGGCGACGATTTCCGTGTCCATCCGCATCGTCGGCATCCTGGTCATCAGTTCGCTCATTGCACTGCCGGTAGCTACGGCGCTGCAGCTGCGGAAGGGATTTCGCCGGACTATGGTATGGTCCGTCCTGTTCAGCTTTTTAGATATTATTCTGGGCCTGGGCATCGCTTACGGAATCGACGCTGCGCCAGGCGGCGTGACGGCGATTGTTTCCGTACTCATGCTGCTGGCCGTCATTGCATATAAAGAAACGGCGCAGGCCCGGCGGCTGTAAGGAGGTACAGCTATGGACGACATAATACAGAACGAGGCCCGTGCAGAATGCCTCCACCGCTGCGGATTAAAGAGCACGCGGACCCGCAAGCTGGTCCTGGATGCGCTGTACCGGCACGGCGGCGTGTTGACGGCGGAAGATATTTATCAGGAGCTCATCGGCCAAGGGCAGGGCATCAACTTTTCTACGGTGTACCGCATACTGGAAATGTTTACGGCCAAGGAGCTGACGGAAAAGCATTATCTGCCTGATTCCCGGAAATACGGCTTTTCCCTGCGGGCAATGGGCCATCGGCACCGCTTGATTTGCCTGAAATGCCGCCGCATCGTGGAAATCGACCACTGTCCCCTGGCGGGGTTTGAAGCGGAATTAGCTGAAAAGACCCAGTTTGATATTGTCGGGCACAATTTGGAATGGTACGGGTATTGCCCGGAATGCCGCGGCCTTGCGCCTAGCGGAGAAAAAACGATAAAGACGGCGAAGGAGGAGTAGATGTGGCCTTATGCAAAGAACGGCTGGAGAACTATATAGAAACGCATTGGCAGGACAAGGCCGCTGTGTCCGTGTACTGCCGTCCTCTGGATGGCGGCGACGACTTTTTCTATCGCGACCGGGTCATGCCGTCGGCCAGCTTGATCAAGGTACCCATCATGGCCTGCGTCTTCCGTCAGGAAAAAGAGGGACAGTTGTCCTTTGATACAACTTATCCCGTTTACGGCGGCGTCGAAGGCGGTTCGTTTTACGGCCTGCCGGAGGGGACGGAAGTATCTCTTCGTACGCTGGTGTTTCACATGATCGTCGAAAGCGACAACACGTGTACGAATATGCTCATCGATGTGCTGGGCTTCGACGCCATTAACGAGGAAATTCGGCGGCAGGGCATGGAGCATACGCTGCTGCGGCGCAAGATGATGGATTTCGAGGCGGCCCGCCAGGGGAAAGAAAACGTGACGTCTCCCGGCGATATGGGGCGCTTGTTTCTGCGCCTGGCCTCCGGGACCTGCGTCGACGGGCGGCGCGACGAGGCGATGCGGGCTATCCTGGCCCAGCAGGAGGATAACTGCATTTTGCCGGCGCAAATTCCCAATACCGTGGCGGTAGAGCATAAGACAGGCGAGCTGGACGGCATATATCATGACTGCGGCCTCGTCTGGAAGCAGGGCCGGCCCTATGTGTGCTGCCTCATGGCCGACGGGATAGTCCATGAAGCCCAGGCCATTTACGATATGTCGTATTTGGCGCGCTTCCTATATGATGAAATATAAAAACTGCAGCAGTGCCGGCGCATAGGGCATTGCTGCAGTTTTTTTAACGGTATGAAATTAGCGGACGTAAGTTACGAAGTCGGCCTTGCGCGGTTTTGCTGCCGGCACAGGGCCGTCGGCGTAGCCGAGGATGCAGTGGCCGACTCCTACGAGGTGTTCCGGCAGGTTCCACTGGCGGAGCAGCGCTTTGCCTTCGGCTGATTCAAATTCTTCCTTGGCCCGGTTGATCCAGCACGAGCCGATGCCTAAGGAGGCGGCGGCATTCATGAGGTTGCCCATGACCAGGCAGCCGTCGGACCATGCGTTGGCCGATTTTTCCATGTCGGCCAATACGACGACGATGGTCGGCGCGCCGTACATGGGGTCGCTGTCCGTTCCCATAATCTTTGCGTTCATGGCGGTTAATTTAGCAATCGTTTCCTTGTCCTGCACGACGACCATCGTGACGGGCTGGATGCCCATGCCGCTGGCGGCGTACATGCCTGCTTCCAGGATTTGCTGCAAGTCGCTTTCGGGAATTTGTTCCGCTTTGTATTTGCGGATGCTGCGGCGGGAAATTAAGGTTTGTATTGTTTCGTTCATGCGTATCGCTCCTTTTATATAGAAATATAACTATACTTGTCTGTATGTATTATACCACATCTGTTTTTGGCGGGACGGGACGGAGCCATCTTTTTTCTTGCCATTTGCAGGATAAAATGCTATTATCTTATTTATAAGAAAACTCAAAAGGTTTTTTCAGTTTTCTAACAATTTTTTAACAATTCTCGTTTCTCGTTTTACAGCGGCCCATTATTGATGGTATAGTAAAATAGACGGAGAAATTGAAGCCGGAGAGGAGTGGTTGTCGGTGCAGGAGGCATTGGAGAGAGTAGGGCGCTTTACCCTTCATATCTTTGAACAGGTCGGCGTTCTAGCTATTTTATTTATCCAAACCCTGAGACAGCTTCCCAAAATTCAGCGCGGCTTGACGGTCGCGCAGATGGCTCATTTGGGGGTCAATTCCCTGCCCATCGTCAGCCTGACCCTTCTCTTTGCCGGCATGGTCATGACCCTGCAGATCGTGGATATCCTGCTGCGGTACGGCGCCCAGTCTACCTTGGGCGGCGTCATGTCTATCGCCATGGGCCGCGAGCTGGGGCCGATTCTGACCGGCGTCGTCGTCGCCGGCCGCGTAGGTGCGGCCATGACGGCCGAGCTGGGCACGATGAAGGTTACGGAGCAAATCGACGCCCTGCGCTGCATGGCTGTCAATCCGATTGCCTACCTCGTCGTACCCCGTTTCGTCGCCTGCGTCATCATGGTGCCGATCCTGTCGTTTTACGGGTATGTCATCGGTACGGCCGGAGGCTATGCCGTAGCGACCTTTGGCGCCGGCCTGACTCATTTTACGTATATGAATTCCGTCGAGCTGTTTACCGAGGTAGGAGACATCGTATACGGCCTGATCAAGGCCATGTTTTTCGGCGGCATTATCGCCCTGATAGCCTGCTATGAAGGCATGCACGCCAAGAGCGGCGCAGAGGGCGTAGGCCAGGCGACGACTAAGTCTGTCGTCACGTCCATTATTTTTATCTTTATATGCAATTACCTATTGTCTGTCATTTTGTATTAGGAGAGCCTATGATTAGTTTGCGCGATGTAACCGTAGCCTATGGAAGCCAGGTTGTCCTGGACGGCGTCGACCTCGACATCTGCGACGGGGAGACGCTGGCCATTTTAGGGGCCAGCGGTTCGGGGAAAAGTACGATCCTGCGGCTGATCATCGGCCTGCAGAAGCCGACAAGGGGCCGCATTTTTGTGGATGGCGCAGATATTACGCCGTATGATGAAGAGCAGCTCAATGAAATGCGCCGGAATATGGGCATGGTGTTTCAATACTCGGCGCTGTTCGACTCTATGACCGTAGGGGAGAACGTGGCTTTCGGCCCGCGGCAGCGTACGCGCTGCAGCGAGGAGGAAATACAGGCAATCGTCAGGGAAAAGCTCAGCTTCGTCGGATTGGAGGGCATTGAGGACATGATGCCCAACGATTTGTCCGGCGGCATGAAAAAGCGCGTCAGCCTGGCCCGGGCAATCGCCCTGGACCCGAAGACTATTTTATACGACGAACCGACGGCCGGGCTGGACCCGCTGCGGAGCATGGATATTAACCGCCTTATTGTCGGCATGCAGCGGCATTTGAAAGCCACGTCGATTCTCGTCACGCACGATATGCGGTCGGCCTTTTATGCCGCAGACAGGATAGCCTTCCTGCAGGGCGGCAGGTTCAGGCTGATTGCGCCGAAGGAAGAATTTAAACATACAGAAGATCGGGAAGTACTGCAGTTTATTTACGGCGGCGAGCTGCCCGAGGAAAGGGAGACGATGCTATGAGATGGAGTGCGGAAGCCAAGGTCGGCCTCGTAACCATTGTCGGCGTCCTGGTATTTACATATGTCATCATCACCTTGGCCCACGCCGAGATATTCGGCAATCCCGGCTTCGAGGTTCACACCGTATTTCATGACGCCAACGGCTTGCAGCAGGGGAATTCCGTACGCTACGTAGGCGTCCATGTCGGCAAGGTAGAAAAGGTCACGCCCCTTCGGAACGGCGTGGATATCGTGCTGCGGATTGATGAAGGGACGGAAATTCCCAAGGATTCGCGGGTGGCGATTACGACGGACGGCCTGCTGGGCGAAAAAATCGTAGCGATTACGCCGGGCAATGATAAAAACAATATCCTGGCCGACGGCGATACCCTGAACAGCAATCAGGGCAAAACCATGGACGACATGATGAACAGCGCCGGCACGCTGATCAACGGCGCCAACGATATGATAAAAAATATCAACGCTATCCTCGGCGACGCCAAGACCCAGGCGGCAATGCGCGGTTCTATTCAAAATGTAGAAGCCATTACGGGACAGACCAGCGCCATGATGGAGGCCAACGCCGCGAATATTCAGCAGATTACGGCCAATATGGCGGCGATGACGGCGCAGATGAACGCGTCGCTGCAGCAGCTGGACGGCGACGGGGCTACGTCGGCCAACGTCCGGGAAATGGCCGCCAATATGAAAAATATTACGGAACGCTTCGATACAATTGCCCGCTCTATGGAAACGATGACGACCAATCCGCAGAGCCAGGCAGACATTCAGACGACGCTGCACAATACGGCCGAGATCACGACGAAGGTCAACAATATCCTCGGCGGCAGCGGCGACGTGAAGTTTGAAGGAGAAGCGGGCTTCCTGTATAATGATACGCAAAGTGAAAGCGGGGCTCATGCAAATTTTAGGTTGTACCGGAACAATTCCTTCGCTTTGGTCGGAGCTGAAAGTATTGGCAACGGTACGAATCTAAACTTGCAGTTTGGACGCCGCAGTTCCTGGTTTGACAGCCGCTTCGGCCTGATCAACGGCGATTTGGGCGTCGGCGTCGATTTATTCGCCGACGGGCCGTTCCGCCTGAGCCTGGAGGGGTACGACCCCAACGACTGGCGGTACCGCGTGAAGGCCCAGTACCGCATCTTGCCGGATATTTATTTATTCGGCCAGTTTACCCGTCCCATGGACAGGAGCGACGGCGGCAATTATTACGGCATCAACTATGCTTTTTAGCATATTTCCAGTTTTATGATAAAGGATAGAAAATAATTGACGGGGGTACCCAAGATGAATAAGAATTTGTACAGAAAGATAATCATCGCCATGATGGTAACGGCTTTGGGAGGCGCGTCGGCCTTTGCGGAAGACACTGCCCAGGCATCGGCTGAAGCGGCGCCGAAAGCGCCGGTAAGCGTCGCGAAAGTGCGTCCTGTCGACGTGACGCCGGCTCTGCGGGAAGAATTAGCCCGCCAGATCGCGGCGGAATCGGAAAAGAAAGCGCAGAAGCGCGCCGCTAAAAAAGAGCAGGACCCGGTTATCGTCATCGGCCGGGTAGCTCCGGATCAGGCCGTCGAGCTGACGCTGCCCAAGACCGTGCAGATGGCCCTGGATTACAACCGCGATATCAAGGTCGCCCATTATGACCTGAAGAGCGCCGAATACTACATCGATGAAGCGCGGGCCGGCAAAATGCCTCAGTTCAGCTACACCTTCGACGCGTCGCGCCGTGAAAACAGCGGCAGCTCCGGCATGAATAACCGGGACAGCATTACCAACTCCTTCGGTCACGGCCTGAGCGTCAATATTCCCCTCTATACGGGCGGCCGCGTAGAAGGGCAGATTGCCGTGGCTAAGCTGGGCAAGACCAGCGCCCAGGAAGAAATCCTGCGGGTAGAACAGGCGACAAAGCTTTCGGCCGTTCAGGGCTATTTCGGCCTGCTGGCATATGAAGAGCTGCGCGACGTATACCATGAAGCGGTCACGAATATGCAGGGCCACGTCGACAACGTCACGGCCCAGTACAATGTCGGCACCGTCGCCAAGCTCGACGTCCTCACGTCGAACGTCTCCCTGGCCGACGCCAAGACGAACGCCGTCACGGCAGACAACAACGTCGCCGTTGCCGAAGCGAACCTGAACAACATCCTCGGCTTGCCGCTGCAGACGAAGCTGGAGCTCGTAGACCATCATCTTCCCTTCGAATCGTATGATATTTCCCTTCAGGAAGCCTTGGACTACGCCATGAAATACCGGCCGGAAGTCCTGCAGGCCGCGCTGAGCGTCCGTCAGGCTGAAGAAAATATCGGCATCGCCAACGCCGGCAATATGCCAAGCGTATCTATCGGAGCCGGCAACGACTGGAGCGACGAAGATTTCCCCGGCTCGGGCAACAGCGCATGGCGCGTAACGGGCGGCATTACGTTCAGCTTCTTTGACGGCGGCGCGACGAACGCCCGCGTTAAACAAGCCAAGCAGGCCCTGCTGGCTGCCCGCGAAACGGAACAGCAGACCCGCGAAGCCGTTCAGCTGGCCGTTAAGCAGGCTTACCTGAACATCCGCAGCGCCGCGCAGCGCGTAGAAGCCAGCCAGTCTGCCGTCGCTGAAGCCGAAGAAAGCTTCAAGATTGCCCGCGTCCGCTATCAGGCCGGCGTCGGCATCAACTTGGACGTTCTCGACGCGCAGTTAAACCTGAATCAGGCGCAGACGAACTACATTCAGGCGCTGTACGACTATAACGTCGGCATTGCCCAGCTGGAACAGGCGATGGGCGTAGACGTTCGGTCCGGCGTCGTCATCCCGTCCATGACGGAATAAATTATATACAGGCGTATTGCAAGGTCATAAGCGCTGTCCATCGGGACGGCGGCTTATGACCTTCTTTGCAATACAGACGGCGTGTCACAAGTTTTAAACAATTTTTGAAGGACGCCATATATTTCTTGATTTTATGTACCGGCCTAGGTAGAATAAAAAGAGATTCATACACTTTTGTTTTTTATATGTACATGCGGGAGACTCGGCGTGAAGAAAAAATGGATAGCCGGCTGCGTTGCGTCGGCCTTTTTTCTGTCGGCCACGGCGGCTTTTTGGATGGAAAAACCGGCTTTAACGCAGCAGCTGAGCGAAATCGTAACGACAACAGCAAATAGCAAGCTAAACGGAACCTTATCCTTCGCGTCGATGGATATTTCCCTGACGGGGAAGGTAACCATATCCCGGCCGGTTATCCGCGACGCGAAAGGGCGGATCGTGCTGGAAAGCGAAGATATCGACGTGTATGTCAATCCCGTCAAAATACTGCCTTCTCTATGGGATGGGAACGTATTGGCGTCGCTGGATACAGTAGCCGTCGACAAGCCCGTAGTGCATCTCTGGGAAAATGAAGACGGCTCGTGGAATGCCGCGGCCCTTATTAAACCGAGCGATACGGAAAGAGGCGCAGATTTTTACGGCGTCGTGCGCCTGAGCGACGGCGTCGTGCGCGTGCTGCTGCCTGATGGAAGCGGCAGGACGGTGGCTTTGGAAGACGTAGACGGCTCCGTGTCCTTTGCCGACTACCCCAAGGCCATTGCCTTGACAGCCGACGCCTCGCTGGACGACCACGACCTGACTCTTTCGGGAACGTATACGTCGGCGCGGCAATATGATATGACGATACAGGCCGAACGCATCGACGCGTCGTATGCCGCTCCCTTTATTCCAAAGGACGTAGACGTGACGATTCTCGGCGGCGCTGCCGAGAATGTAAAAGCGCGGGTAGCCGACGGCAAAGACGGCCTCTTCGTATCGGGGCAGGCCGACATTGCAGACGGCGCAGCCGCCGCGTACGGCCTCAGCGTAGACGGGCTTACGGGCCATGTTTCCCTGGGGACGGACGATGTGCTGCTGAAAGGTGTATCGGGGACGATCAACGGCCAGGAATTTCAGGCCGACGGCATTGTGAAGACCAACGGCGCGTCTCCTGTATTCAATATAGACGTCGACGTGCCGGGTGCGGCGCTGGACGCTTTTTCTGAATTTATACCGGCTCCCGTTTCCGGTACAGTCGGATTTAAGGGAACCCTGTGGGGGACGGCCGACGACGTAAGCGGCAAGGGCAAGCTCACCGCTTCGAACGTCGCTTACGACGGCTGGCTTCTCGACGACGGCGTGGCGGATATTTCCTACGCAGACCACGTGGCGCAGATCGAAAATCTAAAAGCCCATGCCGCCGGAGGCGAGATTACGGGCCGCGGCGCTTATCATGCCGATACGGGCGATTTTACTGCCGAGGCGAAGGCTGCGTCTGTCGACTTGTCGCAGATTCCTGCGGTCCCCGTTTCTGTATTGGGGTCTGTTTCGGCAGAGGTACAGGCGGCCGGCAATCTCCAGAGCGGTACGGTACAGGCCTTGGGTCGGGCGGAAGCATACGGCCTTTCATACGACAGCATAGAATCGGATCGCAGTACCGCCGATTTTTCCTACACCGACGGAGTTATTACCCTGTCAAATTTGGACATGGCTGTCGGCGGCGGCACAATTCGGGGCGGCGGTACCTATAATATGCATACGGGCGCGCCGAACATTGCCTTTACGGCAGAAAACGTGTCCCTCGACGTGCTGAGCTCTGCCGCCTCCGTGCCTATGAGCGGCTCTGTGTCGGCGGCAGGCCATGTATACGGCCCCGACCTGCAGTGGGAGTTGTCTGTCAGTGGGCGGAACGGCTCGATTCAGCACTTGGCCTTTGATTCTATCGACGGGACCCTTCGCGGCGTCGGCCGTCAAATTGAAATCCCTGCTGCGTACTGGCGATATAAAGACGGCGTTCATACACTGTCGGGAACGGTAGATTTAGATACGCGAGCCGTCAGCGGGACGATGACTACGGAGCACATGCGCCTGGAAAAACTCCTGCCGGCGATTGGGCAGGGCGATTTACCCATGACGGGCTGGGCGGATAATACCGTGTCGATTCGCGGAACCATAGACGACCCGGTCGCAGAGGGGACCTTCCACTTGACCAGCGGTTCCTACGCCGGGTACTTATATAAAAATATCAGCGCCGACTATCGCCTGGATCAGGGCGTCCTTTATATTTCGAACGGCGATATTTCGTCGTACAACGCGTCTGTATCCGTACAGGGCTCTGTCGGCCAGTCCTTGAACCTGGATATTGAAGGAAAGGAACTGGATATTTCCCGCATGATGCCGCGCAGCCGCCTGCCGCGGAGCGGCGTGTTCAACGTCAGCGCCCATATTGGCGGCACGCCGGACAACCCGACGGCCGGAGGCTCTCTGCGGGCTGATACGCTTACGATCAACGGCATGGAGCTGACGAACGTACGTGGTGATTTTGCCTATTATGACAAGCTGGTGCGCCTGACGGATCTGCACTTTGACCAAAGCGACGGCTCGTACGATGCGAACCTGCTGTACCGTACGGAAGACGGTTGGATGCGCGGACAGGCCGGCGTTCGCAACGGCGATATTGCCAGCATCCTGAAGCTGGCCGCCGTGCCTGTACAGAATGTAGAAGGCCATATAAACGGCCAAATTGATTTGGAAGGGACGGCGTCTGATCCGAAAGCGTCTATTATAGGGCAGATTACGGACGCGTCGCTGGCCGGACAAGCTGTCGAACCGGCAGATATAGATATTCGCCTGGAAAAGGGAACGGTACAGGTCAATAAGCTGTCCCTGAAGACCGGCGACAGCCTGCTGGCCGCGAAGGGGACTTATGCCTTCCACGGTCCCGTCGATATGCAGGTGGCGGCCCGCAATTTCCCGTCCCGGGCCTTGCTGGATATTTTGGGGCAGACTGACGTAGACGTCGATACGCCCATTGATTTTGCCGCGGCCCTGGGCGGTACGGGCGACGATTTGGAAGCCGACGTGTCGGCGCAGCTGAACGGCGGCGCTATTAACGGCGTAGACTTCACCAACGGCTTTGCCTTATTGAACATCCGCGATGGAAATATACATATCGATCAGGCCTATTTAGCCCGCGATCCCTATAAAGTCGCGGCCTACGGCGACATACCCGTCAGCGCGCTTCACGGCGGGCGGGGCGCCGAGCCGATGGACGTGACGCTCAAGCTCGACAACACGGGGCTGGATATTTTAGCAGTCCTAACGCCTGCCGTCGAATCGGCGCAGGGCGGCGTCGAAGGGTCTCTGCAGCTGGGAGGCACGCTGGCAGAGCCTCAGATACACGGCAGCGTGAGCGTGCAGGACGGTTCCATCCAGTTCAGCGATGTCGCCTATCCGCTGGAACACATTACGGGCAATATCGTATTTGGCGGCCAGAACGTCTCTGTAACCGCCTCGGCGACGATGGACAAAAAAGGAGCCAAAGATCCGGGCAGTGTTTTCGTCCAAGGCCAGGCCGCCTGGGACGGCTGGCAGTTGACAAAGTATGAAGGCAATCTGTTTTTGAATCAACTGGCCTTGGACTGCGATTATTTTAAGGGGCCGCTGAACGGAACCTTTACCTTAGGCGAAGGTCAGCGAGGTCCTAAGCTGAGCGGTTCTATCGATATAGCGAACACGACCCTGGATATACCCCTGAGCTTTTCCGATAGTTCCAGCGCTCCCGAGTTGGAATTGGACGTTTCTGTAAACTTAGGGGAAAAAGTAAGGTTGTATAATCCGGCATTATATGATTTAATGGTAAATGGCTCTGCTCGTTTCAGAGGATCGACGACATGGCCCATGCCGTCGGGCCGGTTCGAAGCGTCGCGCGGGACGGTCTATTACTTAAATACGACGTTCCGCCTGTCTAAAGCCCGGGCTGACTTTAATCAGTTCGGCTCGTTCCTGCCGTCTGTCGACATCGAAGGGAACACGCGCGTCGGCCAGTACGGCGTCTTGCTGACGCTCCGAGGTCCTGTAGAAAATATGGACCTGGTGCTGCGGTCGGACCCGCCGCTTACGAAGCAGCAGATCATTTCCTTGATTACGCTGCGCAACAGCAGCAGTAAGCAGCAGAGCTCCCTGAACAGCGAGGACATGAGTACCCTCGTCGGGTCAGGCATCCGCATGACCCTGAACAGCCTGGGTATTACGCAGGAGCTGGAAAAGGCGCTGTATCTGGACATGCTGACCGTTACCAACGGGTCTTTGGATTTCAGCGACAAGCACAGCGATGTAAGCAACAACTATTACAACATCGAAATGGGCAAATATCTGTTTGATAACTTCATGCTTACGGCGGCTTTCGGGTTAAATCACGACGATAACCGCTTCGGCGCCCAGTATGATTTGGGCAGCCGGTTCAGCGTCAACGCCTGGACGTCCGACGACGACAGTTTTGTCGGCGGCATGTACCGCTATTCATTCTATTAGGAACAGGAGGGGACGGCGTGCTGGAACGATATTTAGAAGAATTAAAGCGCATTTCCCTCTTGACGCCGGAGGAAGAGCGGGCCTTATGGAAGGCGTACAAGGACGACGGCGATATGGCCAGCCGCAGAAAGCTCATCGAGCAGTATCAGCCTCTCGTATTCAAAGAGGCGATGCGCTGGCATATCCGGGCAGATTTGCTGCCCGACGCCGTGCAGGAAGGGACGGTCGGCCTCATCGAAGCCGTCGAGCGCTTTGACTACCGGCGCAATGTGGCTTTTCCTTTGTTTGCCGTACACCGCATTCGGGGAGAAATCGTTGACTACCTGAATAAGGAAGGCAGCATGGCGTCCTTGTCCATCGACGAGCCTGATGAAAACGGATTGACGCTGCGGGAAATGCTTCCTGACGAAGACGTAGATATTGCAGAGCAGACGGGGCGCCGATTGCTGTTTGAACACGTAGCCAAGACGCTGCAGCGTCTGCCGCAGAAGGAGCAGGCCGTCCTTGAGGGCGTGTATTTGCAGGACAAGCAGCAGAAATATCTGGCCCGCGACATGGACGTGAGCCTGCCTTATGTCTACCGCCTGCAGAAACGGGGGATTCGCCGCGTTCGCGGCATGCTCAGTCAGTTTATTCACGACTGCAAAAAGAAGTAACCGAGGTGTTTTCCTTAGAAAAATAAAGATTTAGTGAGTATTTTTCGTGTAATATAGGAATTTTGCTGATTTTTTTCTGTTACAAACGAGGCCCTGTGCCAGGATACTATAGGTATGTTCAGAAAGGAGTCAGCAGCATATGGGAAAATCAGGCAATAATATAGCTGAACATGTCCGGTCGGCTAAGATGTGGCTGGAAAAAGCGGAGCAGTCCTTTGACCGCCAGTCTGAAATCCAGGGAGAACTGAATCTCATGCTGGCAGAAGCAGAGATGAAAAATCTGCGGAAACGCCATGGCCTGAAGGTGCGCGCTAAACTTCGCGTCGCAGCGGCCATGGGGATTGCCGTTATGGCCGCCGGATTGTGGTATGCCGCGACCAGGGAAAGCCCTTCGACGGCGTTGCCGGCGCGGGACGCCATACCGGTAGTCCGGCAGCAGTCTCCTGAAAAATTGCCGGCTGCACCGGCTAGGACGGCGGCGCAGCCTGAACCATATACAAGGCGGCAGGCTCAGGCAGAGCCTGCCGCTGCGTCGAGGCCGACCGCCTCGCAGGAACAACGCGATGACGCAGCGGCGCCTGCTTCGGCACCAGAAGCTGCCGCGCCGATTCAACGCAGCGCGCCGGCGCCGAAAGAGGTGCTGACAGACGCGCAGATACAGCAGGCCGTACGAGATGCGCGCCATAGCCTGCGCGGTACGGACGTAAAGAATAAATAAATGGAGGTTTTGTATGAATACGCGGAAGAAGAAGCTTCTTGTCTTGATGATGACCAGCGCAATGATGACCTGCCCCGTATGGGCAAGCGACGAAACGGTAGCGCAGCCGGCTCCGGCTGCCGGCGCGACGGGATATGAACCGGTAGGTAAGGACGTCGTCGCCGCCGATGTTGTTTCGGCTGCAGGAATGTCGGGCACTGAAAAGATGGCCGTCAATGCGACGATAACGGCGCGGGCCGATAAGGCGACGCAGGATACGATGGCGGCGGCCCAATCGGGGCTGACTGGGTATGAAACGGAGGAAGAGCTGGCAGCAATTGCTGAAGGCAAGACGCCGGAAGAAATTCATAAGGCCGCCGAAGCTTCTTCCCAGGAAAGTGCCGCTCCTATTGCTGTTCCAGGTACTGGATCTGAAGCTGCGCCGCAGGCAGCGGAAACGGCGGCTTCTGCTGAAACGGCTCCGGCTGCAGCATCTGACGCTGCATCTCAGCCTGCAGCAGCTCCGGCTGCGCCTGCTCCCAAACTGCCGGGCACGCCGGTACAGTTCCCGGCCAGAATCGGCGATTTTGTCGTAGATTCCAGCGTTCCCAACTATCCTATGGCTGTCATTCCGCCGGAAGGCGGGGTCAACCTGCCCTACGGCAGCCTCGTATCGGACAGCGACGTCGCGCCGTACCTCAACAAGACGGCTACGTCCGTTACGGTCAGCCCGGTGCCGGATGAAAAAATTGAAGAAAACATTCTTCCGCGATTGGCTATGCGCGTCGGCGATGCCGTCAATATGGCCTATATCCGCCATGACTTGAACGTCATCGGCTCGACGGGCATCTTTTCTACAGTGAAGCCGTCCTTTACCAACGTACCCGAAGGGGTTATGCTGAATTACACCGTTCAGATGAACCCTGTTGTCAACGGCATAGAAATTACAGGGAATAAGTCTCTTTCGGACGGCGATATTAAAAAGCTCATTACGATTACGCCGGGCTCGGTGCTCAATACGTCTATTGTCAGCCGCGACATTGCCGCTATCAATACGACGTACAATAACGCCGGCTACATGCTGAACCGCGTATCGGAAGTCAGCCTCGACGAAGAGGGGATTCTCCACATCGGCATCTCCGAAGTCCATGTAGAAGACATCTCCCTGCGGGGCAATACGAAGACTCGTGATAAGGTCATTCTCCGCGAACTGCGTTTCAAGAAGGGCGACGTATTTAACCGCGAAGTTGCCAGCCGAAGCATTCAGCGCGTCTATAATACGGGCTACTTTGAAGACGTCAACGTCCGCCTTCTGCCGGGCCAGAAAAACGCCCAGGACGTCATCGTTGAAATCGATGTCGTAGAACAGAAAACAGGTACCGTTACTATCGGCGCCGGCTATTCCGATTCGGACGGCCTGGTAGGTATCCTGGGCCTGAGCGAAACGAACCTGCGCGGTACGGGCGACAAGGTCAGCATCCAGTGGGAATTCGGCGGCGAAACCAACTCCAATAAGAACTATATTTTCTCCTATACTCATCCGTGGCTCAACGACCAGGGCGATTCCATCGGTTTCAGCTTGTTCGACCGCGAAAATGATTACAACGACTATGACGAAAACGGCGACGAAGTAGCCGATTACGACCGCCAGACCCGCGGCTTCAACATTACCTACGGCCGCGTCCGCAGCGAATACGTCAGCGACTTCGTAACGTTGGAAACGAAGGAAACGAAGTATAAAGATTATAACAGCGGCTTAAATTATCCAGAATTATCGAAGGATCCTAATCATCCGGAATATCACGATTACATGGACGACAACTTCGGCCGTACGAACAGCCTGCGTTGGTCCCATGTATTCGATAACCGCGACAACGTCTTCGATCCGACGCGGGGCAAACGCTTGTCCTTTACGGGCGTTTGGGCCGGCAACGGCTTGGGCGGCGATTTTGATTACTTCAAATTTATTGCTGAAAATCGCCTGTATTACAAGGTCGGCCATGCCCACGTCATCGCCGTCCGCCTTATGGGCGGTATTGCCAGCGGCGACATGCCGTACAATGACCTGTTCACGCTGGGCGGCGCCGATAACCTCCGTGGCTTTGAAGACGATGAATTCCGCGGCGATAAGATGTATTTAGGTACGATCGAATACCGTTATCCCATTGCTAAAAAGGTACAGGGCGTATTCTTTGTCGATGCCGGCAACGCCTGGGGCGGCACGGATAAGGTTCCCTGGTACCATGACAATGACGAGCTGCACGTAGCCGGCGGCTTGGGCTTCCGCGTCACGACGCCTATCGGGCCGATTCGTCTCGATTACGGCGTAGGCGATGAAGGCGGCAAGTTCCACTTCAGCTTCGGCGGCAAGTTCTAATGTTGTCGGACCAATGAAAGCGACTATACTTCGAGCGGGCTTGGGAGCAGTCGTATGCGCCTGCTGCAGTGTGGGCGGCGCATGGGCGGCTCCCATCGCGCATGTCAGCGTCAGCGTTTCCTCCGTACAGGAGAAGATGCCGCCCTTGGTGCAGAAGCGCATTGCGGCCAGCATTCAAACCGTAGGAAACCACGTGCTGCTGACCCATGACAGCGGCGAGGTGCTGGCAAACGGCGAGGAATATAACCGGATTATTAACGATATCGTCAATCGGGTCCTCATCGGCTACACCGTGGAATCGATTCAGATTCAGCCGGGCGAGGACACGACGTTGGCCGTACAGATCCGCCCGTGGGGAGAGACGATTCAATCTGTTGCCATGCATGTAGATTACGGCGCCCTTCCCGATATGGGCCGCCGCCTGGCCGACGGCGATTTGCGCAATGCTTCGTCTATCGTGGAAAATCTCCTCGTCGGCCTGCCTGTCGACGCCCTGGACTGGGCGAACGGCACGATAAAAGCCGTGATGGAAAGCGAGCTGGAAAGCCAGCTGCCGGAATTTTATCCCCATATCGCCATTACGCCGGGGCGCAGGGCGGAGGTGCAGATT
This sequence comes from Megasphaera sp. SW808, assembly GCF_012027795.1. Taxonomy (NCBI): domain Bacteria; kingdom Bacillati; phylum Bacillota; class Negativicutes; order Veillonellales; family Veillonellaceae; genus Megasphaera; species Megasphaera sp. SW808. Next base: position 53,149 of record NZ_SJOT01000004.1, on the reverse strand, counting down.
TACTTGCTGCCGAAGCTGCCTGTAGTGCGCAACGTAGACGTAGCGATCGAGGCGGAACATCTGCCGAGGGTGATTTTCCTCAGCGCCCGCAAGAACATAGAAGAACGCTACGCCGGGCTGGAAGGCCTGCCCGTGGCGTTTGTGCACCGTCATGAACGAGATATACAGGCTGACCTGCGCCGGAGCGTAGACAGCCAATGGGTTATTCGCAAGTATAAGCTGAAAGTTGACCCTGTCGTGGAAATCGGCGAAAATATGAAGATCCAGCTGCGTTCCCATACTGATTTTTACGATATTCAGGCCGGGGCTTACGTCGACGTCGGCCGCGACGACAACAGCGGCGACGACACGGTTTTAAAAGCTCACTTAGGCCGCAAAATCGGCGGCCATCACGAGGTATATACGCAGGTGGAATTCATGCCCAGCTCCGTCGATTGGAATATCATTCCCGGCTACTTCTACCGCTGGGGAAAATATACCCGTCTGGGCTATCAGTACGAGACGGATGACGACAGCAGCCATGTATGGGTACGCCAGTACCTGGGCAAAAAATGGATGCTTCGCTTCGACAGGGACTTGACAAACCATGAGGACGAAATCGGCCTGACCTACCGCGTCCACGAATACATCGGGTTAGAATATATCGTATCCGACCATGACAATTGGCTCAGGGTCATCGGATATTTGTAAACATAAAGGAGTACATGCCGTTATGATGTCAGAAATGGGTAAAAAACGAAATATTAAAATTTTTTCCGGCGTAATCGCCGTCGTCTTCGTTCTCAGTATTGCCGGCTTAGCTGTCATGCAGATGGGAAATCCCGTCAACGCTGCGCCGTCGAGCAATATCGGCGTCGTAGATATGAGCAAAGTCATCACGCCGGATAATCAGGATGCCGTAGAGGCGCAGAAGCAGCTTCAGCAGGCCGGTGAAGACATGCAGAAGCAGTTTGACGAACAGTCTGCAAATATGACAGACGAACAGAAGCAGGCACTGTTCCAGAAAATGCAGGAAGAAATGAACCAGAAGCAGGAAGAAATCTTCAAAGGCATGAAGGATAAAGTCGATACGGCTATTGGTTCCGTTGCCAGCACGAAGGGCCTCAGCCTCGTTGTAGATAAGCGCGTCGTTCTGTACGGCGGTACGGACATTACCGATCAAGTAGCGAAGCAGCTGAACGATTCTCAGTCCAAATAAGGAGATCTCATGAAACGGATATATGCGGCAGTTATCGGCGCCGTCGTCATAGCCGCCTGCATAGGCGCAGGCTGGAGTGCGATGGAACAACGAAATCAGGTATCGGAGACAGGGCCTTTGTATGCCTATGTCGACCTGGAGCACGTGGTTATGAGTCATCCCAGATACAGCGAATACCATCGGCTGGAGCTGGAATACAACGCTATGGTTGCCCAATATCAGTTTGAGCAGTGGAATTACTCCCATAAGGCGGCGGCAGAAGGCCTTGCGTCGCAGCAGTTCGCCGCTGTAGATGCTGCCGGGACGGCGGCGCTGAATCAGGAGCTGCAGGCCAAGGTGCTGCTGAAGGAACAGGAGTTAAACAACGGCCTGAAGCAGCAGTACGATAAGATACTGCAGGAAAAGAGGAAGTCGCAGCCTATGATTTCGAATGCTGATTCGCTGAAAATCGTCAATTTGCAGCTGAAGCTGCAAAATCTGGTCTTGAGCCAGGAAGAACGGCAGGCCGCTGAAGCGGAGCTGGCCCAGCTGCTGAAATCGGCGGAACCCAGCGTCGTAATCAGCGGCGAGACGGCGGCGGAAATCGATAAGGAAATGGCTCCCTATCGGGAAAAGGCGCAGAAAGAGCTGGAAGAATACGCCAAGACCGTAAAAGGCGATTTGGAAAAACGCCGCGACGACAGCCGCAGCGCCTTCCAGTCGCAGCTGAGTTCTCTCCAGGACCGGCCGGAGCCGGAAGCGTGGAACCGGCAGTGGAAAGAGAAATTGCAGGCTAAAGAAAAGGAAATGAAAGATGTCAAAGAGGCCATCCTGGCAGATATCAGGACAAGAGCCGCCGACGTCGCGCACGAGCAGGGCATTGAGATGATTTTCTGCGAATACGCCGGCGTAGGGACGGCGCGGGATGTCACCGACGATATTATTGCCAGACTAGGCTGATAGTAGGAGGATTTGTACGATGAAAACAATGTGGAAGCGGCTGACGGCGGCCGCGCTGTTAACCCTGTGCGTCGGCATGCTTGCCGGATGCGGCGGCGAAGACCGGGTCGGCGTCGTCGACTTGGAACGGGTGCGGAAAGAAGCGCCGCTCGTACAGAAATATAAAGAGAAAACGGAAGAAAAGCAAAAGTCCGTAACAGAGGAATTGCAGAAGGCGCAGAGCACGATGTCGGCTGAAGACTTCCAAAAAAAGCAGCAGCAGTCGCAGCAGGAATTGAATATTTTTGCTGCCAGCATGCAGCGGCAGTTTATGTCGGATATTCAGACGAACTTGGGTGAAATCGCTAAAGAAAAAGAAGTGGGCATCGTCATGGTGAAAGAAGCCGTGCCTAACGGCGGCATCGACGTGACTGATGAGTTAATTGCAAAGCTGCAGTAAAAAAGGAGTGTACATTGTGGAAAAAACAGTGCAAGAATTAGCAGAATTTTTGGGCGGAACTGTGATTGGCGACGGCAGCGCCGTGATTTCGGATATCAAAGGATTGGCGGAAGCTGGGAAACAGGACATTACCTTTGCCGTCGATCCCTATACGGAATATCTTCCTCAGGTTCATGCCGGCGCCGTTATGGTTGAAAAAGAAGTGCCTGCCGGCGACAATACCCTGGTGATCGTAGAGAATCCCCGCTTGGCTTTTTCCAAGCTCCTTGTGCTGTTTCACCCTCGTCAGTCCGTACAATCGGGCGTTCACCCGTCGGCGATTGTCGATGAAAGCGCAGCCATAGGCGCAAACGCCGCCGTCATGGCCTACGCCGTCATCGGGAAGAACGTCAGGATCGGCGAAGACTGCGTCATCTATCCCTACGTATTCATTGGCGACAACGTCTCCATCGGTAAGGGGACGACGATTTTCCCCGGCGCCGTTATTCATGAAAACTGCGTTCTGGGAGAACGGGACGTTATCCGCGCTCACGCCGTCATCGGCGGCGAAGGCTTTGGCTTTGCTACGAAAGACGGCAAGCATACGCGCATTCCCCAAATCGGCAACGTCGAAATCGGAGACGACGTCGAAATCGGCGCCTGCACGTGTATTGACAACGCGACGCTCGGTTCGACAAAGGTAGCTGCTGGAACCAAAATCGACAACCTCGTCCACCTGGGCCATAACGTAGAAATCGGCGAAGATTGCTTTATTATCGCTCAGACGGGGATTGCCGGCAGCACGAAGGTCGGCCACCACGTTATTTTTGCCGGGCAAACGGGCTGCACGGGGCACGTTACGATTGGCGACAATGCTGTATTTGCCGGAAAATCAGGGATTACAGGAAATATGGAAGGCAATAAGGTTTACGCCGGATTCCCCGTCCGTCCGCACATCGAATGGAGCCGTACGCAGGCTTACATCAAACGTCTGCCTGAAATGGCCAAGACGATCAAGGCTCTGGAAAAGAAAATTGCCGAATTAGAAAAAAAGGCGGGAATGTAAGAGGCTGCCTATGTATACATTCATGAAATGTCTCAGCTTTCTGATTTGCCATATTCCTTTTTTCATGCGCCGCAGTTTGGGGGCGTTTTTCGGCGCCTTTTTCTGGACCTTTGTGCCGAAGAAGCGCAAAATCTTGGCGCGGGATCAAATCCTTAAATGCGGCCTTACGGCAGATGCCGGCGAAGCGATGGCGATCGCCAAAGCCAGTACGACGCGCTTCGGCCGTATGATCATCGAGGTGCTGTCCTATCCTGTGTATGACAAAGAGATTCTCGATAAAAAAATCGTGTTTCATGGCAAAGAATATCTCGACGAGCTCAAGGCGAGCGGTGAGGGCGCGATTTTTATGGCTTCCCATGCAGGGAACTGGGAGCTTCTCGGCGCGTATTTGGCGATGAGCGGCTATCCTCTCATATCGGTGGCGCAGCAGCAGGACAATAAGGGCTCGGATACGTTTATCAACGAATACCGGGCGATGATGAAGCAGCACGTTACGTATAAGACGGGCATCCGCGACATGGTACGTTTTTTGGCCAAGGGCCATTATATCGGCCTGCTCATGGACCAGGACCCGGGATATGCCGGCATCATGGTCAAGCTGTTCGGCCGGGATACACTGACGGCCGACGGCCCGGCGAAGCTGGCCGGCATACAAAACTATCCGATATTGTCTATTTTCATTCACGAAGACAGACCTTATCATTACGTCGTAGAAGCGCTGCCGCCGATTCGGCCTTATACGTCCGACACGCCGCTGTCGAAGGAAGAAAAGAAGCGGATCGTATATGACGTTACGCAGCAGCTGAACGATCGTCTGGAAGCACATATCCGCAAGTATCCCGACGAATGGTTCTGGCTTCACAATCGCTGGAAATGGACGAAACGGTATAAAGAGAAACAAAAGCTGAAAGAACAACAGAACTAGCTCATCCATTGGCGCTGCCGAAATGTAGGCGGCGCCAATTTTTACAGCTTTTTAACAATTTTGTCAGGGCAATATATATGCGTGCTGAATTATGGTATAATAAATAAAAATTAGGCGAGCCGCAGGAGCTCAAAGAAGCCGCGTAAAACAATGTACAGTGAAATACGCGGGAGCAAAGGAGAATTGACGAATCATGTATGTTTGTTTGATGCGTCATGGCAAAGCCGAGCCGTACCATGACGGAATGGACGATAAAAAGCGGGAACTGATTGAAAAGGGCAAGAAGCAGGCTGCGGCAATGCTCGACGCCGCCCGGCTGTGGTGGCCCGAAGGGACTACCGTCCTGTGGGCCAGCCCGTATATCCGCACGTGTCAAACGGCGGCGTTTTTTGATACGCGCATTCCCTATACTGCCTTTCATACCCATCCGGCCATTGCAGCCGGTGATCTGGACGCCGTCTATAAGGATATTCTGTGCGGGAGCGACGGGGATGTCGTGTGCATTGTCGGCCATTCGCCCTATTTAGAGCAATGGACTAAGGCATGGACCGGTCTGGATATACAGTTCAAAACGGGCAGCATGGCCTTGTTTGATTATGATCCCTTTGACAGCAACGGGGGCACGGCGTCGCTGCTCATGTATATGAGCCCGAAGGCAGCAAAGCTGATAAAGAAATAATAGATAGTAATTAGGAGGTATAGCCTATGAAACACGTAGTATCGATTGCCGGGACGGACCCGTCCGGCGGGGCCGGAGCGGCGGCGGACTGCAAGACCTTTTGCGCCCATGGTTGTTATGCCATGAACGTCATAACGGCTGTCGTATCGCAGAACACGCAGGGCGTGCGGGGATATATGGACGTGACGCCGGAGATGATCGCATCGCAGATTGATGCTGTATTTGAAGATATAGAGGTAGACGCTGTGAAAATCGGCATGGTCAGCGTTCCCGAGACGATCCGCATCATTGCCGGCAAGCTGCGCCAGTACAAGCCTCCCTTCGTCGTCGTCGACCCGGTCATGGTGGCGACGAGCGGCCATCGGCTACTGGCCGAAGAAGCAGAACAGACGCTGAAGGAGGAGTTGATTCCCCTGGCAGACGTACTGACGCCGAATATTCCCGAAGCGGAAGTGCTGACGGGACGTCATATTGATGATTTTACGTCTATGGAACAGGCGGCTAAGGACATCGCAGCCTTAGGAGCGAAGGCCGTGCTGGTCAAAGGCGGCCACCGCGTAGAAGATGCGACGGACATCTTATACGACGGCGAAGGCTTCCATTATTTCAAAGGCCGCCGCGTCGAAAGCACGAGCACTCACGGCACGGGCTGCTCCCTGTCCAGTGCCATCGCCTCCAATCTGGCGAACGGCATGAACCTGGCCGACGCCGTCGCGGCGGCCAAGCAGTACGTCTTCGACGGCATCAGCCACGCCGAACCGATTGGCAAAGGCCACGGGCCTATCCATCATTTCTACAGCCTGTACCGCAAGGCGGGCATGTAGCTTCTGTGTTCAGGTTATTCCCCGGCAGTCCCTCGGCTTTTCCGGGAATAGTTATTATTGCGCAAGGAGGAATGAAATATGAATTTAAGAATGCGTGTAAAAAAGGCTCTTTGTACGGTCGCGGCCCTGGCTATGGCCAGCGGCGCGGCATTCGCGGCGTCTCCGTCGCAGGTATACGAAGAAGCGGCCCGCAATATGATGGCTGAACCGACAGGCGAATACGTCCTGCAGGTCAATATGGAAATGCCTTTTTTGGGCAATGTGTCCCTGACCAACACCATCGATATGCAGGCTGAACCCTTCCAGATGAAGAGCGAAGCTGTAGCGAAGGTCCTGAACAACACGAAGACCGTCCACAGTTATGTGGAACAGGACGGCGACGTACTGCACATCTACTATGAAGATTCGAAGGCCGACAACGCGTGGAAAAAGGCAACCCGCAAATTGAAGAGCGCCGATCCCATTTCCAAGCGCTTCCATGGCGACCACAACGTACTGGCCGGCGTGAAATCCGTAACGGCAGCCGGCAAGAATTCGTACGATGTCGTATATGACGCGAGCCGCCTGTACCGCGAAGGCGACAAGGAAAAATGGGCTGCCGACGGCTATAAGAAAGAACAGGCCGAAGGCTTTGCAAAGGTTCTCCAGGCCCTGCAGAAAACGGGCGACATAACGGTCAATGTAACCGTCGATCCGAAGACCAAGCGGATTTCCAAGGTGACGATGCCTTTGACGCCGCAGATGCGCGCCGTTGCGCAGGAAGTATTGGCTGAAAGCGACGCATCCGACGCGAATAAAGCCGTCATGGAACAGTTCATCAAGTACAGCGAAATTTCCATGACCATCGACTGCGCGCCCCTTCCGAAAGACGCCGATTTGACGGCTCCGAAAGAAGTCAAGGAAGCGGCCGTTCCGGGAACGATTCCGGGCTCCGACGACGCGGAGGCAAAAGCGGCTTAAGGGTGGCAAGGAGACATCTACATATGTTTTGGCATCAGGGCCGTATGCGGTATCGTCGCTGCGGTCCTGCTGTTTTTTATAAGCACATGTGCCGTGCGGCATGGATATACCGCGGCAACTGGACAAATATATGAACTGGCGGCCTCGGCACTCTAAATTTTTCCTTAAATTGTAGAATTTTACAGTCATATTATTGACATAGGGAGAGAAATAACGGAAAATATGATAGAAGGGTAAGTCCATTATTGTTCGTTATATCTGAACGCAAGCATCTTTGATAAGACAGTTGGCATCGATTGCCTGCACGGGAGAATAGGTCGGCGCAGGCCGACGGGCAATCCAATATACACAGTTAGAACGGATAAAATTTCATAGTACAGGAGGTAAAAAAATTGGCTAAGAAAGAAAAGCTGATGGTCATTCCATTGGGCGGCTTGGGCGAAATCGGCAAGAATATGACCGTAATCCAATACGGAAATGACATCATCGTGATTGACGCCGGACTGTCTTTCCCTGACGACGATATGTTTGGCATTGACCTCGTCATCCCTGACATGAGCTATTTGATTGAAAACAGGGACAAGGTGAGGGCCGTCGTCATTACGCATGGTCACGAAGACCATATCGGCAGTTTGGCATATTTGCTCAACGAAGTAAATGTGCCCGTTTACGCGACGAAATTAGTATGCGGCCTCATCGAAGGCAAATTGAAGGAAAATCACATTACGAATTACAAATTGAACGAGGTGCAGCACGGCGACGAAGTGCAGATCGGCTGCATGAAAGTGGGCTTTATCCGAACCAATCACTCTATTCCCGATGCCAGCGCGCTGTATTTTAAGACGCCTGTAGGCACGATCGTCCATACAGGCGACTTTAAGATCGACCTGACCCCGGTGGACGGCCAGCCTATGGACATCCACAAGTTTGCAGACCTGGGCCGCCGCGGCGTACTGCTGCTCATGTCGGACAGCACGAACGCAGAACGGCCGGGCTACACCGAGTCGGAAACGACTGTAGGCCACGCCTTCCGCAAGGCCTTCCGGGCTGCGACGGGACGCATTATTTTGGCGACCTTCGCTTCGAATATTTCCCGTATTCAGCAGGCGATCAATACGGCCGTGCAGTTTAAGCGCAAAGTGACCGTATTGGGCCGCAGCATGGTCAACAACGTGCAGATTGCCATCGAATTGGGCTATCTGAGCGTGCCTGACGGCGTGCTCATCGAGCCCGACGAATTGGGACGCTATCCCGACGACCAGGTCCTGATCCTGACGACGGGCAGCCAGGGCGAGCCCATGGCCGGCTTATCCCGCATGGCCTCCAACAATCACCGCAGCGTCAGCATCATGCCGGGCGATACGGTCATCATTTCGGCGACGCCGATTCCGGGCAACGAAATGGGCGTCAGCCGGACCATCGACAACCTCATGAAGCTGGGCGCCAACGTCGTTGCCGGCCGGGATAAGAAGATTCACGTGTCGGGCCACGCCAGCCAGGAAGAATTGAAGCTCATGCTGGATTTGATCCGGCCGAAGTATTTTATTCCCGTGCACGGCGAATACCGCATGCTGAAGCAGCACGGCGATTTGGCGGTGCAGATGGGCGTCGAAAAGGATCACGTCCTCATCGGCGACAACGGTCAGATTTTCGAATTTTCCAACCGTTCCGGCAATAAAGCCGGCCGGGTCAACGCCGGCCGCGTATTCGTCGACGGCCTCGGCGTCGGCGACGTCGGCAACATCGTCATCCGCGACCGCCAGCAATTAGCTATGGAAGGCGTCGTCATCGTCGTCATGACCTTGGCGAAGGGGACGAGCCACGCCCTGGCCGGACCGGATATCGTGTCGAGAGGCTTTGTCTACGTCCGCGATTCGGAAGAGCTGATCAGCGAAGCTCACGACCGCGTCGCCGCCGTCCTCGAACGGTGCGAAGCCGGCAACATCCGCGAATGGGCGGTCATTAAATCGCAGGTTCGCGATACGCTGAGCCGGTACTTATATGAAAAGACGAAACGCCGGCCTATGATTTTGCCGATTATTATGGAAGTATAATGCAATACTGCGGAGACAGCGGAGGCCAGCGCGCCTCCGCTGTTTACCATGTAGACAGGCTTTTCTTGAAAGGAGATGATTCAGTGGAACAAAAGCGCATTACGCCTCTTACGACTGCCGGCTGCTTTGCCGCCGTCATGCTTATCCTGGCCCTTCTCAGTACCTTTATGCCCTTCTTTTCCTTTGTCGGGTACTTTATCATGCCCATTCCCATGACGATTATCTATATGAAATACGGCATGCGCCAGGCGCTGCTGCTCGGCGTCGTCGTAGGCATTCTCATGGGAATTTTCATCGATCCCCTGACGGCAGTTGCCCAGCTTATTACCTTTGCCTCTGTCGGCCTGGCTATCGGCGCCGGATTCCGCTATGAGTGGGCGCCGGCCAAGATGCTGGCCTGCGTAGCGGCGGCCCTCATTGCTGCTACAGGCGTTCTTCTCGCACTTATGTATATTGTTCTCGACATCAATTTGCTGGCGGCGATTTACAGCGCCTTCGATACGGTCGTCGCCGATACGATCGCCCAGTATAAAACCAGCGGCATGTCTGATATCCAGCTGGCCGAGGCGCGGATGCAGCTGGAAGAAGTGCGGCGCCTTCTGCCGTCTATGCTTCCCATGTTTTTATGCCTGGCCATGGCGGTTATCGCCTATATTAACGTCAAAATTTCCCAGCTGGTACTCGTTCGCTTAGGCTTTTCCATCAAGCCCTTTTTGCCGATTCGTTATTGGGAAATTTCGCGCAGTGTGATATACTTATATGTACTGGCATTGGTCATGAAATATTGGGGGACGACGCGGGATATCGAGTGGCTCAGTATCGCTGGCGTCAACTTGAATCAAGTCGCCTTTTTCTTCATATGCATTCAGGGCCTGGCCTTCCTGTTTTATTTCCTCGACCGCCGGTTTCATATCAGCACGGGGTTGCAGGTGCTCATTATCATTTTGTTTTTTGTCATGCCCGTGTTTTCCTACGCGGCCTTTGCCGCCGGATTGATGGACATGCTTTTGAATTATCGCAAGAAACGCAATACGATGTGATGCCCAGGGGGAAGTCATATGCTGAAGGAAATGCTGTCAAGACGAAACGAGGAGCCCTTTTTCCTCATTACGGTCTTGCTGCTGATTATTATCGCCGTATATAATTGGGTTATAGCGCTGCTGGCGCTGATACTGATTATCGGGGCCTACGTGCTGACGCGGAAAAATACGAACGAGCGCAACCGGGAAATCAGTCAGTTTTTCGACGCCGTTTCCCAAAGCGTCGACCAGGCGTCGACCTACGCCGTGCAGAACCTGCCCATCGGCATAGCCATCGTCGATATGCAGTCCAGCCTGTGCTGGGCTAACAGCGTGTTCCGCGACTGGATCGGCGATATCGACAACGACCAGAAGCTGGATCATATTATGCCCAATTTAAATATCGATAAATTTTGGGGGAAATTCGGCTACTTTTTCGAACATATCGATAAGCGGTATTACCGCGTCGTCTACAAGTATTTGCAGACGGAAGCGGCGGAAGACGACAACTATCTCATCTTGTATTTTGAAGATATTACGGACACGGAAACGCAGAAGATGAACTGCATTGCCTCCGTGCCGGTATTGTGCGATATTGAAATCGACAACATGGAAGAAGTCGCCAAGGGCATGACGTCGGTCCAGCAGACGACGCTGTGGACAAACGTCAACAACTGCCTGATCGACGAATTGACGTCGCTGGGAGCCTTCGTCCGTTCGTACGGCAACGAAAAGTACTTCGCCTGCCTGAGCCGCGAGGCCCTCGACGAACTGAAGAAGGACAATTTTTCCTTTCTCGAAAAAATCCGCATGATCCATACGGTCAACCGCATTCCCGTTACGCTCAGCATGGGCGTGGCGGCTTGCCCGAAGGATGTCGTGACCCAGGGCATGGTCAACTTCAACGAGCTGGCCGACAAGGCCCAGGCCGGGCTGGATCTGGCCTTGGGACGGGGCGGCGACCAGGTCGTCGTATATGAAGAAGACGGCTCGCCTCATTTTTACGGCGGCAAGACCCGGTCTGTCGAAAAGAATACCCGCGTCCGGGCCCGCGTCGTCGCCCAGGCGATACGCGAACTCATCGACACGAGCGATCTCGTCCTGGTCATGGGGCATGAACGGGAAGATTACGACAGCATCGGAGCTGCCGTCGGCGTGGCTCACATGGCCCGCATCATCGGCAAGCCCGTCCACATCGTCATCAGCAAGCAGACCGACGCCATCCGACGCCTGGAAACGCAGATACTCAACGTGCCGGCCTTTAAGGACTTGCTCATTTCGGCGGAAACGGCGGAAGAGCTGTGCAACAGCCAGACGCTGCTGTTTATCGTCGATACCCATCGGACGGACATGACCGTCGCGCCGGCCTTGATCGAACAGACGGAACGGCGCGTCGTCATCGACCATCACCGCCGCAGCTCCGACTTTATCAAGAAGCCCCTCCTGACGTATACGGAGCCGTCCAGCTCTTCGACGAGCGAGCTCGTCACGGAACTGCTCCAGTATTATCAGGAAGACGTAGAGCTGGAAAAAATCGAAGCGACGGCCCTGTATGCCGGCATTATCGTCGATACGAAAAACTTCGCCGTCCAGACCGGCGTCCGTACCTTTGACGCCGCAGCCTACCTGCGCCGCAGCGGCGCCGACCCGGAAATCGTGCGGGAGCTGTTCAGCTCCGACTTTACGACAGTCCGGGAAAAGGCGGCCATCTTATCGGAGGCGCGCATCGTAGACGGCGTGGCCATGGCTTCCTGCCCGAAGGGGACAAAGAACACGACCATTGTAGCGGCGCAAATCGCCGATATGCTTATCAATATAGACAACGTAAACGCCAGCTTTACGTTCTGCGAGCTTCCTGACGGCAATATCGGCGTCAGCGCCCGCTCCAAGGGAGATATTAACGTACAGCTCGTCATGGAAGCCTTAGGCGGCGGCGGCCATCGCACCGTCGCCGGCGCGCAGCTCAAAGAGCGTACTGTAGAAGAAGCGCAGCAGGACGTCATGACGGCCCTGTGGGACGTAATCAATAAAAATAAGGAGACTGAAAAAGAATGAAAGTAATATTATTGCAAGACGTAAAAAAATTGGGTAAAAAAGGGGAAATCATAGAAGTATCGGAAGGCTACGGCCGCAATTTCCTGCTGCCCCGCAAATTAGCCGCGCCGGGCACGTCGGAAAACATCAACGACGCGAAGCAGAAGCAGGCTGCGGCTAAGCATAAGGCCCAGGTAGCGTCCGACGAAGCCGTCGTCCTGGCCAGCCAGCTGAAGAAGGTAGAGCTGACGATTCCCGTAAAGGTCGGCGAAGGCGGAAAGGTATTCGGTGCGATTACGGGCAAAAATATCAGCGAAGCGGCGAAGGCTCAGTACGACGTCGACATCGACAAAAAGAAAGTCGAAATCAAGGACCCGATTAAATCGCTGGGAACGTACGACGTCGTCATCCGCGTTCATCCGACCATTACGAGCGTCATCAAGGTTCATGTCGTAGAAGGATAAGCTGCGGCAAACTGTAAGGGGATACTATGAAAGAATTGCTTGATAAACTGTTACAGCGCCATAAGTATCTGGAACCGACGGCGGAGGAAGAGCTCCGCCGTCAGGTTAACGTGCTTTACGGCGCTTTTACTGGTCTTATAGGGGCGGAAAAGATGGTGCTCAGGGCCAGTAAATACGCCGCCCTGTCCTATGTTCATTCGGAAGACCCGCGGCAGCGGCTGGTCGGCCTGCAGCGCCTCGTATATGAAAACGCGTCGTACGACCGCATCCCGAAGGACGACGAGGTCATCGACGTATTGAACGAGCTGGAAATCGTACTGGCTGAAATGCTGGCCCGCCAGGCTGTGGAAGAGCGGCTGGAAAAGAAGATTTCCCAGCGGATGGAAGAAAAGCAGCAGGAATACGTGCAGGAAATCAAGATGCAGATTATCAAGGAAGAACTGCACGATGTAGAGACGCCGCAGACGAAGCGCAAGCTGGCTGAACTGCAGAAGCTCGACACGATACAGCTGTCCGAATCGATTATGGAGCAAGTACGTCCGAAAAAGCTCAGCGCCGTCGTCGGCCAGGAACGGGCTGTAGAAGCGATGCAGAGCAAGCTGGCTTCCGTGTATCCGCAGCATCTTCTGCTGTACGGACCTCCCGGCGTAGGCAAGACGACGGCGGCCCGCATCGTCCTGCAGGAGGCGAAAGGCCTTCCCTTTACGCCCTTCGGACCTGACGCTCCCTTTGTCGAAACGGACGGGACGACGCTTCGCTGGGATTCGCGCGATATGACCAATCCCCTCATCGGCTCGGTTCACGACCCCATTTATCAAGGCGCGCGCCGCGATTTAGCCGATACGGGGATTCCCGAGCCCAAGCCGGGCCTGGTGACGGAGGCCCATGGCGGCATCTTGTTCATCGACGAAATCGGCGAGATGGATCCCATGCTGCTGAACAAGCTGCTGAAGGTATTAGAAGATAAGCGGGTGAAGTTCGAGTCGGCCTATTATGACGAAGAAGACCCGAACGTGCCCCAGTATATTAAAAAACTGTTCGCCGAAGGCGCGCCGGCCGATTTTATCCTCATCGGGGCGACGACGCGGAGCCCTTGGGAAATCAATCCGGCTATCCGCTCGCGCTGCGCTGAAATCTTTTTTGAGCCCCTCGTGCCGTCGGATATACAGACTATCGTAGAAAATGCGGCCAGGGAGCTGGGCGCAGTCTTGGAAGACGGCGCGGCGGCCCTTATCAGCACCTTTACGATCGAAGGGCGCAAGGCCGTCAATATTCTGGCCGACGCTTACGGCTTGGCCGTATATCGGGCCGGCCGCAAGGACGGCGTCGTCATCACGAAGGATCACATTCACCGCGTGTCCCAGATCAGCCGCCTCACGCCGTACGCCATGGAAAAGGCGAGCGACGTGCCGGCTGTGGGGAAAATATTCGGCCTCGGAGTTTCGGGATATTTAGGCTCGGCGATTGAAATCGAAGCCGTCGCCTTTCCCGCCCGTGAAGCCGGCAAGGGCTATTACCGCTTCAACGATACGGCCGGCTCAATGGCCAAGGACTCCATGTTCAACGCCGCCGCCGTAGTGCGCAGCGTGACGGGCAAGGAACTGTCCGATTACGACGTCAATATCAATTTTGTCGGCGGCGGGAACATCGACGGCCCGTCGGCAGGCTGCGCGATTACGACGGCCCTCATCTCGGCTATTACGCAGACGCCGATCCGACAGGATGTGGCCGTTACGGGCGAAATTTCCGTGCGGGGACAGGTAAAGCCCGTCGGCGGCGTATTTGAAAAGGCCTACGGCGCCTGCCAGGCCGGCATGAAGGCCATCGTCATTCCTAAGGACAATGGGCAGGATATTCCGGAGCACCATCTGGATTTGGATATACGCTGCGCTGAAACGATTCAGGACGTATTGGATGTTATGTTTGTAAAGTAGGAGTGTGCATAGACTATGGAGCAGCGGATTCCGCCGCAGAACGTAGAAGCGGAGCAGGCCGTGCTCGGCGCGATGATGCTGGAGCACAACGCCGTCGTAGCCGCTATGGAAAAGCTGCGGCCCGGCGATTTTTACAGGGAAGTGCATCGGACGATTTTCGAAGCCATGGAGCACCTGCACCATGACAACAAGGAAGTCGATGTCATTACCCTGCCGGAAGAGCTGCGGCGCATGAAGAAGCTCGACGACGTCGGCGGCCTGGAGTACATCCTCAGCCTGCCGAACCTGGTCGCGACGGCCGCGAATATCGAATATCACGCCAATATCGTGGCGGAAAAGGCCCTGGCCCGCAATATTATTACGACGTGCACCGAATTGACCTCGGAGGCTTACGACGGCGAGAAAGAGCCGGAGGATTTGCTGGACGACGCCGAACGGCGTATCTTACAGATTTCCGAGAGCAAGCGGCGGGGAGACTTCGCGCCTGTCGGCGTCGTCGTCGAAGAAACGCTGGACAAGATCACCAAGCTGTACGAAAATAAGGCGGGCATTACGGGCCTGCCTACGGGATTTCGCGATTTAGACCGCCTGACGTCGGGGCTGCAGCCGTCAGATTTAATCCTCGTCGCGGCTCGTCCGAGCATGGGGAAGACGGCCTTTACCCTGAATATCGCCCAGAACGTAGGCGTAAAGCAGCATAAGACCGTGGCCTTCTTTTCCTTGGAAATGTCTCAGGAGCAGCTCGTACAGCGTCTGCTGTGCCAAATCGCCCACATCGATTCGCAGAAGCTGCGCACGGGCCAGCTCAACAGCGACGATGAGTGGACGAAGCTGACCGATGCCTGTGATAAATTGTATCAGGCGCCTATTTACATCGACGATACGCCGGGCATTTCCGTGACGGAGATGCGCTCCAAGGCCCGCCGTCTCAAGGCGGAGCACGGTCTGGACCTGATCATCGTCGACTATCTGCAGCTCATGCAGGGGCGCAACTCCGAAAGCCGCCAGCAGGAAATTTCCGAAATTTCCCGTTCGCTGAAGGCTCTGGCCCGGGAGCTCAAGGTGCCTCTCATCGCCCTGTCGCAGCTCAGCCGAAGCGTAGAAAGCCGGCAGGATAAGCGGCCTATGCTCAGCGACCTGCGCGAATCGGGCGCGCTGGAACAGGACGCCGATATCGTGTCGTTTTTATATCGCGAAGATTATTATGATAAGGAAACGGAAAATCAGCATATTACGGAAATCATACTGGCCAAGCACCGCAACGGCCCCGTCGGTTCTGTAAAGCTGTACTTCAAGGGCGAATATACCTTATTCTTGAATTTGGATACGACCCATGAAGACCGTTTGTAATGCGTAAGGGATAGAGAGCTGTCGCTCTTGCGTCCCTTATTTTTGTATAGAGGAGGCCCTATGGAAAAGCAGAAAAAAATCCGCATTGCCGGCGTCGTTGCGGCAGTGCTGTTTATCGCCGTTGCCGCGGCCGGCTCCCTGTCCCGCTCGGACAGCGTGCGGAAGCTGTATCAGGAGCCGCGCGTAGCCGTTATCCGCGTCAATGGTCCGATTGTCGGCGGCGATGACGCCGATATGGCTTGGGGAAGCCCGTCTTCGACGACGTCGGGCGCACTGATGCGCCAGTTCCGCAAGGCCAGGCAGGATGACAGCGTACAGGCCGTGCTGCTGCGCGTCAACAGCCCCGGCGGCAGCGCGGCGGCGACGCAGGAAGCGGCGGCAGAGCTGCAGAAGCTGAAGGATTCCGGCAAGCCCGTCGTCGTATCCATGGGCGATACGGCCGCGTCGGGGGCCTACTGGCTGGCGGCTTACGGAGATAAAATATACGCCAATCCTTCGACGATTACGGGAAGCATTGGCGTGTATATGTCGTATTATGATGTGCAGGGCCTGAGCGAAAAGCTGGGCGTACGGGAAGAAAAAATCAAATCCGGACCCCATAAGGATATTTTTTCGCCCTTCCGTCCGATGACCGAGGAGGAACGGCAGCTGACCCAGAATATGGTCGACGACATGTATGAGCAGTTTGTCGCTGTCGTGGCCGAGCAGCGCCATATGGACAGCGAAAAGGCGCGGTCCCTGGCTGACGGCCGGGTATTTACGGGCGTACAGGCGAAGGAGGCAGGCCTCGTCGACGAGCTGGGGAATTATTACGACGCCTTAGGTTATGCAGGGACATTGATTCACGCCAATTCGGACAAGGTGGCGACGGTGACATACGACGACGCCTTCTCCTGGGAGCAGCTGGTGTCCGGAAAGATAACAGCGTCTTCTCTGGCCGAAGGGCTGTATGAAGCCGGACAGAGAATTCCCTTCCCCCTTATGATATGGAAAGGAGCGCGTCAGCAATGAGATATTACCTTGAAGAAGCCTTAGCCCTGGCCTACGGCATCGTCGTATCGCCTAAGGAAACGCTGGCCGTCATCGTTCCGGAGCAGCGCTTTCGCGAAGGCGTCGTCGTATGGTCCCTTTCGGTGCTGCTTTCGGTCGTGTCCGTATGGGCGCAGTGGCAGGATGCGGCAGTGTGGACGGCTGTGGCCATGTACGGCGGAGCGGCCTTCTGTTTTGCCGCGCGCATCTTGCTGTATCATGGAGCCGCCCGCCTTCTCGGGCGAAACGGGTCTATGAAAAGCCTGGCCGCGGCCCTCTGCTTTACGGAAATCCCCCTCAATTTAGCGACATTAGCCGGCAGCTTCGTATTCGTAGCGCCGGAGCTGCTGGTGCAGGCCGTGTCGCTGGCGGCAGGCGTCTGGGCCCTGGTATTGGACGTATGGGCCGTCAAAGAAACGTACGCCATGGGGACGGGACGAAGTATTGCCGTTCTGCTGCTGCCCCTGGCTGCCGTGGCCGTCTTGGCTGCCGTCGTCTTGTTATACGTCGTCTTTGCCGTCGTTTCGATTTTTAGTTGACGCGGCGTCCGGCTTAGCCGCATATTCCAGATTGCGGAGCAGCACCTTTTTGCCGCGCCAGGCGAAGGCCCGGTCGCCGAAGGCCTGCTGGAACTGTTTGTTGGACAGCGATTCGATATCCGAAGGGCAAAGCTGGGACAGGCGGTTCCGGTAAAATTCCGGAAGAGGCGTCGCCTTGGCGCCGGCATTGTGGGGACACGATTCCTGACAGACGTCGCAGCCGAAGATGAGCGGCGTTTTTTCTATACATCGTATTTCAGGCAGCGTAAGGCTGCCTTTTTTTTGCGTAATATACGATTTGCAGCGGCTGTAATCGTACGCGCCGCCGGCAAAGCATTGTCCCGGACAGGCCGACTGGCAGGCGCCGCAATGGCGGCATTCCTTTGGCAGGGGCTGGTCCGGCGCAAAGGGAAGGGACGTGAGGATGCTGCCGATAAAGACATAGGAGCCGTACGTATCGTTGATGAGACAGCGATTGTCTCCGAAAAATCCCAAGCCGGCCTGATAGGCCAGCCAGCGGTCTGACAACGGGGACGTATCGACGATGCAGTGCTGCTCGCTGCCGGGGTATTGCCGCTGCAGATATGCGGCGATTTGATCTAAATAGGCGCCGACGACGGCATGATAGTCTGCGCTCCGGCAATAGAGGGAGAGATTGGCCTGTTCTGTCTGCGCCGTGTAATAGGGAACTAAGACGACGATGACGGAACGGCACGACGGGAGAAGGCGACGCGGCTCGTATCGCTCGTCTCCTGTGCCGGCGGCCAGCGGGCACGGCGGTTCTTCAGCATAGGGCGGCCGGGGCAGATCGGCCGGGGCGACGCCGGCGCAGTCCAACCCAAGGGCGGCGGCAAACCGTTTTATATCTGTGCTGTCTATCATATAAAAATATCCTCCAAAATTTTTGAACTTATCTCTTGCTTTTTTCTATAGAGTATAGTATACTATCCAAGTCAGCGGTTTTAAAGACTTCTTTAAAAGAAAAGCTTTTGAAGAAAGAAAAAACTTCTGAAAAATGTCTTGACAGAATCGAGATTATCCAGTATAATCAATTACGTTCTGTGAGACAGGACATGCCGACATAGCTCAATTGGCAGAGCAACTGACTTGTAATCAGTAGGTTGTAGGTTCAAGTCCTATTGTCGGCTCCAGGTATGGTGGGGTTCCCGAGTGGCTAAAGGGAGCAGACTGTAAATCTGCCGGCGACTGCCTTCGAAGGTTCGAATCCTTCCCCCACCACCATATCATCGCGGGGTGGAGCAGTTGGTAGCTCGTCGGGCTCATAACCCGAAGGTCGTAGGTTCAAGTCCTGCCCCCGCTACCAAATTTTTACTGCAAGGCAGTAAAGAAAAACTGTATATGTGCTTTGAACGGTGTAAGCTGTTGTAGCTCAGTCGGTAGAGCGTATCCTTGGTAAGGATAAGGTCACCGGTTCAATCCCGGTCAATAGCTCCAAACATGGCGGCTTAGCTCAGTTGGCTAGAGCATGCGGTTCATACCCGCAGTGTCCAGAGTTCGAATCTCCGAGCCGCCACCACATTTATAACCTCGTTTTACGAGGTTATTTCTATATGCAATACTATTTTTTTCTGAAAACAGAGCAAAAATAGATATTGTGTGATAGAATACAATATAGATGGTAAATTTTTTCCTAAAGGAGGAAATCAGTAAAATGGCAAAAGAACATTACGAAAGAACCAAACCCCATGTTAACATCGGCACGATTGGTCACGTTGACCATGGCAAAACGACGTTGACGGCTGCTATTACGAAAGTATTGTCCGAAAAAGGCTATGCTAAATTCGAAGACTATGCCGATATCGATAAGGCTCCGGAAGAACGCGAACGCGGCATTACGATCAACACGGCTCACGTTGAATATGAAACGGACAACCGTCACTATGCTCACGTTGACTGCCCGGGCCACGCCGACTATGTTAAGAACATGATCACCGGCGCTGCTCAGATGGACGGCGCTATCCTCGTCGTAAGCGCAGCTGACGGCCCGATGCCCCAGACTCGCGAACACATCCTGTTAGCCCGTCAGGTAGGCGTACCGGCTATCGTCGTATACCTCAACAAAGCCGACCAGGTTGACGACCCCGAACTGATCGAACTCGTAGAAATGGAAGTCCGCGACCTCCTGAGCTCCTACGATTTCCCCGGCGACGATGTACCTATCGTCGTAGGCTCTGCACTGAAAGCCCTCGAAGGTGACGAAGAAGCAAAACAGTCTATCCTCAAACTGATGGACGAAGTAGACGCATACATCCCGACGCCGGATCGTCCGACGGACAAACCGTTCCTGATGCCTGTTGAAGACGTATTCACGATTACGGGCCGCGGCACCGTAGCAACGGGCCGTGTAGAACGCGGTACGGTTAAAGTAGGCGACGCAGTCGAAATCGTAGGCTTGTCCGACGAACCGAAACAGACCGTCGTAACGGGCGTAGAAATGTTCCGTAAGCTCCTCGACCTGGCAGAAGCCGGCGACAACATCGGCGCGCTGCTCCGCGGCATCGACCGTAAGGAAATTGAACGCGGCCAGGTATTGGCAAAACCGGGTTCGATTCATCCGCACACGACGTTCAAAGCGCAGGTATACGTTTTGACGAAGGACGAAGGCGGCCGTCATACGCCGTTCTTCAACGGCTACCGTCCGCAGTTCTACTTCCGCACGACGGACGTAACGGGCGTTATCAAACTGCCGGAAGGCACGGAAATGTGCATGCCTGGCGATAACGTAAAGATGGACGTAGAACTGATTACGCCGATCGCTATTGAACCGGGCCTCCGCTTCGCTATCCGCGAAGGCGGCCGTACGGTAGGTGCAGGCGTCGTATCCGAAATCGAAGCATAATTCGCCTAAGATCACGAACTGACTGAAATATAGAAAGAGCTGCAAGCATTGACTTGCGGCTCTTTTTTAAATATCTTACAAAAATTTATGCAATATACTTGCATATTATTCCAAATGGGTGTATACTAACACCCGTAGACAAGAATAGCAGTTACAGTATGTATGTTGCATAGAGGAGGAAGTTATCATGAGTGAAATCAAAAAAATTGTCTTAGCCTATTCCGGTGGTTTGGATACGTCCGTCATTATTCCCTGGTTGAAAGAAAATTATTCCGGCGCGGAAGTCATCGCGGCCTGCGCCGACGTAGGGCAGCCCGACGACTTTGAAGCTATTGAAAAGAAAGCTTACGCTTCCGGCGCTTCCAAAGTATACATCATGGATATTAAAAAGGAATTCCTGGAAGAATATGTTTGGCCGACAGTAAAAGCCGGCGCCGTATATGAAGGCAAATATCTGTTAGGTACGTCCTTCGCCCGGCCTCTCATTTCCAAGAAGCTCGTCGAAATCGCCAAGCAGGAAGGCGCCGACGCCATCGCTCACGGCGCGACCGGCAAGGGCAACGACCAGGTTCGGTTCGAATTGACCGTAAAGGCCCTGGCTCCGGAAATAAAGCTCATTGCTCCCTGGAGAATGTGGGATATGAAATCCCGTGAAGACGAATTGGTTTACGCTGAAAAACACGGCGTGCCCATCGATTATAAATCGGAAGAAAATCCCTATCCGTACAGCATGGACTGGAATATCTGGCATCTGAGCCACGAAGGCGACGATTTGGAAAATCCGGCCAACGCACCGAAGGATATGGTGTACATGGTCACGACGCCGCCGGAAAAAGCTCCCGACGTTCCCGAATACGTTACGATTGATTTCGAACAGGGCGTTCCCGTCGCCGTCAACGGCCAGAAGATGGGCGCCGTCGAACTCTTGACGGAACTCAACGCAATCGGCGCGAAAAACGGCGTCGGCATTGTCGATATCGTAGAAAACAGACTGGTCGGCATGAAGAGCCGCGGTATTTATGAAAACCCCGGCGGAGCGATTATCATGTACGCGCACAGAGAATTGGAATACCTGTGCTTAGACCGGGATACGTATCACTATAAAGAAAAGGTCGCCAACGAATACGCCGAACTCGTATACGACGGCAAATGGTTCTCGCCGCTGCGGGAAGCGCTGGACGCTTTCGTCAACGAAACGCAGAAAACCGTTACAGGCACGGTTAAATTGAAACTTTATAAGGGCAACATCATGAGCGCCGGCTCTACGTCGCCGTATTCCCTGTACAGCGAAGAATACGTCACCTTCGGCGAAGACGACGTATACGATCAGACCGACGCGGAAGGCTTCATCAACCTCTTCGGCCTGCCGCTCAAGATGCGGGCCCTCATGAAGCAGCACGCAGAAAAAGCAGGAAAATAAGGAGAGACTAGTACTATGAAATTATGGGGCGGCCGGTTTACGAAGGCCACGGATAAAAGCGTAGAAGAGTTTAACGCCTCCATCCAGTTTGACTGCCGCATGTATGCGGAAGATATTTGCGGCAGCATCGCCCACGCGACGATGCTGGAACGGCAGGGCATTATTTCTTCGGCAGATAAGGATGCGATCGTAGCCGGTCTGAAAGCCATCTACGAGCAAATTGAACAAGGTGAATTTGAATTTTCCGTCGAGCTGGAAGACATTCATATGAATATCGAAAAGCGCCTGACCGACGCCATCGGCGAAGCGGGCAAACGGCTTCATACGGGCCGGAGCCGCAACGACCAGGTAGCGCTGGACACGCATATGTACGCGCGCCGGGAAATCGCCGCGATTGCGAAATTGATTATCCAGCTGCAGAAATCCATCGTCAAAGCGGCGGAGAAGTACGGCGACGTCATCATGCCGGGCTATACCCATCTGCAGCGGGCCCAGCCCATCTTGTTCAGTCATCACCTGATGGCCTATTTCTCCATGCTGTCCCGTGATTTTGCTCATTTGAAATACGCTTGGGATATGGCCGATATGATGCCTCTCGGCGCAGGCGCGCTGGCCGGCACGACGTATCCCCTGGATCAGCCCTTCGTGGCCCGTACGCTCCATTTTGGCAAGATTTACGACAACAGCCTCGATGCCGTCAGCGACCGGGACTACATCATCGCCTTTCTGGAATTTGCGGCCCAGCTCATGATGCATTTGAGCCGGCTGTCGGAGGAATTCATCCTCTGGTCGTCGTCGGAATTCAAGTTCATTGAATTGGACGATTCCCACTGCACTGGTTCCTCCATTATGCCGCAGAAGAAGAACCCCGATATCTGCGAGCTCGTCCGCGGCAAGACGGGCCGGTTCTACGGCCATCTCATGGGTGTGCTGACGATGATGAAGGGGATTCCCATGGCCTACGACAAGGACATGCAGGAAGATAAGGAAGGCTTGTTTGACGCCGTCGACAACCTGAAATTTGCCCTTACGATTTACGCCGCCATGATCGACAAGATGACGGTCAACGGGCAGCATATGCGCGACGTATTGGAAAGCGATTTTTCCAACGCAACGGACATGGCCGACTATTTGGCCAAAAAGGGACTGCCCTTCCGCGAAGCCCACGCCGTCGTCGGCAAGGCCGTTCATTACTGCATCGAGCAGGGGAAGGTGCTGCAGCAGCTCACGCTGGACGAACTGCAGTCCATGAGCCCCCTCTTTGCCGAAGACATTCACCACTTCTTGGACATCGAAACGTGCGTAAACCAGCGCAATACGTATAACGGCACGTCTCCGGCCTCGGTAAAGCGCCAGTGCGAAGCCGGCCGCGGAGCCATCGCCGCTGAGGAAGAAACAGCTTCGCTGTGGAACGATACGGTAGCTTCGGTGTACGAGTTGTTGAAATAATAAAACAAGATATGACAAAAGGCCATCGCTTGGTGCGGTGGCCTTTTTGCTGTGCGGTGAATCTTAGTTGTCTTTTTGTTCTGTTTTCTGGACATATACGACGCGCTGCGGGTAAGGGATTTCGATGCCGTTGGCGTCGAAGGCGTCTTTTACGGCCGACATGATGTCGTACGTCGTGGGGATGACGTCCTGGCGTCGTACCTTGGGATAGGCGGCGATGCGGACGGAGTTGTCGGCGAATTCTTTAATGCCGATTTCCAACGTGTCGTTGTTGAGAATTCGCGAGTCTCTGGCAAATATATCCTTCAAGACGGCGATGGCCTTGTGATGGTCATTATTGTAGCTGATGTCGAAGAGGAAGGGAATAAACCGTTCGTCCAAATAGGAGCTGTTCGTGACCTGGGAAGAGGTGATGAGCGAGTTGGGGATGAATACGGTTTTGTTGTCCTTGGTGATAATGGCCGTATTCAGCACCTGGATCGCCTTGATGCTTCCTTCGACGCCGCTGATACTGACCCAGTCCCCGGACTTAAAGGGCTTAAAAATGAGGATGAGCAGGCCTGAGGCGAAGTTTGACAGGTTGTTCTGCAGGGCCAGGCCTACGGCTAAGCCGAAGGCGCCGAAGACGGCGATAAAGGATGTCGTCGGTACGCCGAGCTTGTTGACGGCGGACAGGACGACGAGGGCCATGACGGCGTAATAAATGATCTGGCTGACGAAGGTGATGACGGTGTGGTCGTAGTTGGCGTGGGTCATCATGCGCACGGCGATGTTTTTCAGCAGCTTGGCAATATACCGGCCAATGATAAAGATGACGATAGCAAATAGAATGTCCGGCCCGCGGTCAATCAGCAGATTTGTAATGCGGTCCAGCATGGTCACGCCCTGGGCGACCTGTTCTTTTACGTCTTGGGCGACGGCAGCCGTCGCGGTGGCAGTAGATGTATTCATAATCCAATCCTTTCTTAAAACAGAAGTCCTTTGACGGCGCCGCAGTACGCCGTTACGGTTCATTATACAGGATTCGCCTGATTTTTGTAATCCCATGGGGGTATATATCATACAAAAATAGGCAAGTACGAGTGAGATGCCTGTCTATGTCAAGATATCATTTGCGTATGACCACTAGTATCTGGTATACTGTATATGTGTAAAATTAATATTATATCTAATAATGGCGATAATGTAAATGTTTTTTTCGATTTTTTTGGAGGTAGAGCCATGGATGGAGCGGAACGGTTTGTAGGATGCATGTTGGGCGGCGCGGCAGGCGATGCGTTAGGGTATCTCATCGAATATGTCGATTTGAAGACGATTCATAAGAAGTACGGTCCCTATGGGCTGCGGACCGTATTGAAATTGGAAGCGAACGGCAAGCGGGGCATTATTTCCGACGACACGCAGCTGGCCTTGTTTACGGCCGATGGACTGCTCTGGGCCAAGCACGACGGCCTCGCGCCGGAAGAAGGGCTGTACCGGTCTTACATGCGCTGGTATTATACCCAGACCGAGCGGATTATCCGGCCGGAACAGGCACGATGGATGAAAAAGCAGGCTCATGAAGAGTCGTTTGGATACGACCTCATGGGCGAACCGCTGTTGTTTGCCCGCCGGGCTCCCGGCAAGGCCTGCCTGATTGCCCTGGCGTCAGGGCTGCGCTTTACGAAGGAAAAAAAGGCCAATGCCTGCAAGAGCAGCGCCGTCCTGCGGACCGGCCCCGTCGGATTGTTTTATGCCGGCGACGCCGATGCGGCCTTTGCCGTAGGCTGCCGGGCGGCGCTGCTGACACACGGCGGCGCAACGGCTTATTTAGCGGCGGGAACGTTCAGTGCTGTTATTTCGCTGCTGGCTGCCGGAAAGACGTTGGGGCAGGCTATTGCCGGTGCTTTTGAGCGGCTGCAGCAGGAAGAAGGCGGCGTCGAATTATGGAAGACCTTGCAGACGGCCGTTGACGAAGCCATGAGCGACAGAAACCCCGTGCGGTCCATGAAGAAGCTCGGCCTGGGATGGAATGCCGACGAAGCCCTGGCCCTGTCCTTATACTGCGTCATGAAGACGAGCTCCCTGAAGGACGCCGTCATCATGGCCTGCAATCAGGACGGCGACAGCGATACGTGCGGCGCCGTCAGCGGCAGCATCGCCGGCGCGCTGTACGGCGCGAAGGACGTGCCTAAAAACTGGCTGACCCACATGGAATGCCTGGATCTCCTGCAAGGGCTGGCGAAGAACTTATACGAACAGGGCCTCGGCTCTGTTGCGGTAAACCCTGAAGAAAAGGACGAGTAAACGTACATATTGACATCCTTCCCAATGTACGTATAATGAAACGTAAGACTGCGTCGATGCAACAACCATTGCGTTGACGGGAACTGCACGCTGTTGGCAGGAAGGAGCGGAACGTATGATAGAATCAATTGACCGGGCGCTGGCAATCCTTCAACTCTTTTTACAGGAAGAAGCGCCTCTGAGCCTTACGCAGATCAGCAAAAAGATGGGAATGCACAAGAGCACCGTGAGCCGGACCCTGGATACGCTGGAAGGGCGGGACTTCGTGCGCCGCGACGGCGAAACGGGACTGTACTGGCTGGGCCTTCAGGTGTACTCCCTGGGCATGCTGTTCCGCGAAAAGGAATCCTTTCAAAAGGTCGCCTACCCCTATGCGAAGGCCCTGGCCCTTCAATGCAAGGAAAGCGTCCACATGACGACCTTCGTCCAGTCCGACGCGCCGTATCCGCAGCACGTCATCCTGGAAAAAATCAAATCGCCCCAGACCGTCGACATGGCGCCTCCTATCGGCGCGATCCGGCCCAGCTACTGCGCGGCGTCGGGAAAATGCCTGCTGGCCTTTTCCGAATCGTACTGCCGCCGGTACGAAGGATGCAAGTTGAAGAAATTTACGGAGTACACGATTACCGACTGGGACGAGCTGCTGAAGGAGCTGGAAGCGATTCGGCGCAACGGCTACGCCATCGAGCGGGAGGAAGTCGAACTGGGCATGACCTGCATTGCCGCGCCTATTTTTTCAAATCACGAAATCATCGCCGCCATCAGCGTGTCCGGCCCGGTGTCCCGCGTGACGGAAGACATGCAGGAGCAGATTATTCAGGCCGTCAAGAAAACGGCCGCCGAGATTACCCAAGCCCTGCACTAATATGTGTTATGTGAATTATTTGCTATACGATGTATGCTATAAAAGAATACGCAATATGTATTGGACGAAATGAAATTTTATGGTAGAATGGAGTGTGGATAAAGGGGCAGCCGCGCCAGTGTGTCTGTTTTGGGCCGTATGAAAATCCGTTTATTCTTGCGGCGGCAAAGCGGTGTGGGAGCATATTGACGGCGACTGCTCAAGAGTTGAGGCGAAAGAGACATGAACAGCATGATACATGAAGCAGCGGAGCCGGCAGTTCGCGTCAGGCATCCGTACAAGACAAGAGAAGGCGGGGCGACGGTGACGGTATTTGTGCCGTATAACTGCCGCAATCACTGCCCGTTCTGCATTAATAAAGAAGAATATTCCGATATGACGGGGTTTTCGGCGGAAAAAATCTGCGAAAGCATCGCCCGCATGGACGCCATCACGCCGTACTGCGATTTTGTGTTTACCGGGGGCGAGCCCTTCGCAGACCTGGATTCGCTGCAGCATATGCTCGACTGCATTCCCCGTACGCATAAGGTATATATCAATACGACGCTGCCTGTGTCGGAGTTTCAGACCGAAGACGATATTATCGCCTTTACGCAGCGCAATAAGGACAAGATTACCTGCATCAACGTGTCGCGCCACATGCAGCACTATGTCGTAGAATCGAACGACGAATTGCTGGGGCGCCTGGCCGTGCCGTTCCGAATCAACTGCGTGCTGTATAAAAACTATCCGGCCCGCGATTTGATCCCGTATTTGGAACGGTTTCATGCCATTCCCGGCGCGTCGATCCAATTCCGTTTCGACTATACGGAAACGACGCCGGAAAACCTGTACGACGAAAAGAACGACAAAATTCTTCACGATTTGAAGTACATC
This sequence comes from Megasphaera sp. SW808, assembly GCF_012027795.1. Taxonomy (NCBI): domain Bacteria; kingdom Bacillati; phylum Bacillota; class Negativicutes; order Veillonellales; family Veillonellaceae; genus Megasphaera; species Megasphaera sp. SW808. Next base: position 25,961 of record NZ_SJOT01000004.1, on the reverse strand, counting down.
GCCCGCTATACGGGGCTGGACGGCTGCCGTATGCGCTGCGGCTTCCATTTCGATTACAAGGGGATGGAGCTGACCTATCACAAGACCCTTCCGTACAGCACTATTGTGGAACGGGATGAAAGGGACGGCGTGACCTACGATATCCTGTACGATATCCTGATCAAGCAGAATGGCGACATCCACTCCGATTGGGACGGAACGATGATGGACGTAGACGCATACCGCCGCGTCGTGTTTGAACCGTACGATTTGAAGTGGCTGTATCGGGAAGAACGGCGGCGCGCGCCGTTTCTGAAATCAGCCTGCGCGGCTATATAATTGCATAATAAACTGGAAGATCCGGCAGAGGCGAATCGCTTTGCCGGACTTTTTTTGCATGGGCATTTCGGTTTTATGCGTGCAGAAAATATGATACAATAATTGAAAATGTAATTTCAGAGTGCACAGTGGAAGGGAGGAGTTGCCGTGGCGCTGACTGTTTTGTTTGGCAAGGGCCGAAGCGGAAAAACGGAATATTGCTTTTCGCAGATGAGGGCCGAAGCGGCCCAAGGCCGCCGCACGCTTCTCATCGTGCCTGATCAGGCGTCGTATAATGCGGAGCGGCGGTTTGCTGAGTCGCTGCCGGAAAAGGGCTTTATGGGGACGCAGATCGTCGGGTTTTCGCGGCTGGCCTACCGCGTGTTTCAGGAAAAGGGCAAGGACTGCGCCTTCGTATCGGAATTGGCGCAGAAGCTTATCTTGCAGCGGCTGCTGCGTCGGCACGCAGATGAGTTTACGGTGCTGCAGACGGCGGCGCGGCAGGACAATTTCGTAGAAACAGCCGGCCGGTTTATCGGCGAGTGCCGTTCCTTCTGCATCGGTCCCGATATGCTGCGCCATGCCGCGTCCCTGCTGGGCAGCCAGACCTTGAGCCGTAAGCTCATGGATATTGCCCTGCTGTACCAGGGATATACGGCCTATTTAGAGGAACGGTTCGGCAGCGCCGACGATACGATGACCGTATTGGCAAGGGAAATTCCTTCGTATTCCTTTTTGCAGGGCGCTTACGTATGGGTTGACGGGTTCCAGTGGTTTACGCCGCGGCAGCTGGAAGTGTTGCGGGCCATCGAACAGGCGGCGGCTCAGGTCACGATTACCCTGACTATGGATCCGGACCGCGTTGAGGCGCAGCGTCGGGAAACGGCCCTGTTCCACCGGCCCTATGCCGTGTATAAGGAGCTGCGCCGCATATTTCCGCATCTGGAGGTACGGCGCGTCGCCGGGACTGACGGAGGCGGCCTTTCTGTATTTTTGAATGAGTTCTTCCGTCCCGTGCCGCCAGTCCAGGCTGAGGCCGTCAAGGGCTTGACGCTGACGGAGTGCGGAAGCCGGATGCTGGAGCTCGACGCGGCGGCCCGACGCATTCAGGCCTTGTGCCGACGGGGATACCGCTACCGCGATTTTCTTATTTTAGCGCGGACCGGCGAGTCCTATTACCATATTGCCGAGGAAATATTCGCCAAATACGGCATTCCCTTTTTCAGCGATTACCGGCGTCCCATGACGTCCCATCCGGCGGCGGAGGCCATTTCCTCCCTGCTGGAGGTGTTTACGTCCCGCTGGGCCCACGAGCCGTTGTTTCAGCTGCTGAAAACGGATTTGTTCCCCATCAGCCGGCGCGATGCCGACGATTTGGAAAACTATTGCCTGGCCTACGGCATCCGGGGCTATCATTGGCTGGCCGGCGAGGACTGGCAGTACGGAAGGAGCCGCTATATCGAAGAAGGGCATGGCGTAGACGAAGGCGAAGAAGAAACGATACGGCGGATCAATGATATTCGCCGCTCCGTATGGGACGCCCTGCAGCCGTGCTGGGAAGAGGCGCAGGAAGACCATTCCCTGGCAGACTGGTGCACGCTGCTGTACCGATGGCTGTATGACCTGGGCGTTCCCCAGTCGCTGCAGCAGTGGAAGCGGGACGATGAAGGGGCTGGCCGGGCTGCCGAAGGAAAGGAACATGAGCAGGTTTGGAAGCGCATCGTCGCCTTCCTCCATGAAATCGTCCGCGTGTGCGGCGACGACGTCGTGCCGCTGCAGGAGTTTTCCCAGATCGTAAGGGACGGGCTAGAGCAGCTGAAATTCAGTTTAATTCCGCCGACGCTGGATCATGTTACGTTTACGTCGGTCGAACGGGGCTACAACATGCAGGCCCGCGTCGTCTTCCTCTGCGGCCTGAACGACGGCGTGTTTCCCCAGCGCACGAGCGAAGAGGGAATGCTGAACGACGCCGAGCGGCGGAAGCTGGAGGCCTTGGGCGTCCGGCTCGGACCGGACAGCCGGTTCCGTTCGTTCCAGGAAAAATTCCTCTTTTATCTGGCTGCCGGCCGGGCCGGAGAGCAGCTGCACCTGTCGTATATTCTGGCCGGCGACGACGGCGGGGCGATGGAGCCGTCGTCGTGGATTCGGCAGATAGAAGAAAAGGGCTATGTCGAGGTTGTCGGCCATGAAACGGGGATGATTGAAGGGGGACGCGAGGCCGAGTTCATTACGTCCCTTCCGGCGGCCCTGTCCTGGCTGCCCGTCATGCTGCGGCCTGCGTCAGAGGGCAAAGAAACAGACGACGTTTGGTGGGCCTTGTACGACTGGGCCTGCAGTCACGGCTGGAAAGAGCGGGCGGCGCAGGCCGTGCAGGGATTGTTTCACCGTAATCAGCCCCTGCGGCTGCCGGCGCCGCTCGTCAAGCGGCTGTACGCGCCCGACGGCGTCCTGCGGGGCTCCGTCACGAAATTCGAGCAGTACCGCAGCTGTCCCTTCGCCTATTTTGCCCGCTACGGCCTGCTGTTGGAAGAACGGCAAATGTATCACTTTTCCGCCCCCGATCTGGGCATGCTCGTCCACGGCGCGCTGCGCATTTTAGGCGAAGACCTGCTTCGCGAACACAAGCAGTGGCGCGACCTCCGAGCGGAAGACATTCCGGCCGCGTGCCGCCAGGCTACGGAACGGCTCGCCCCGTATATACAGCACGACATCCTCATGTCCAACGCCTATTTCGCGCAGATCAAGGAACGCCTTATTCAAACCCTGGCCCGGACAGTGCGGCGTCTTTGCCAGTTCAGCGAGTCGTCCCAGTTTCATATGGAAGGGCTGGAAAAGGCCTTCGGCCGCAAGGGAAGTCCGTGGGAAGCCCTGCGCTTTACCTTGCCTGACGGCTTGGAAGTTGTCGTCACCGGGCAGATTGACCGCGTCGATTCCATGCGGGACGGCGATGCCAAATACGTCGTCGTCATCGACTATAAATCGGGGCGGAAGCAGCTCGATTTGAGCCAGGTATTCGTGGGCCTGGAGTTGCAGCTCCTGACGTACATGTACGTGGCGCTCCTGAACATGGGCGAAGACGCCGTGCCGGCGGCTATTTTGTACTGCTACGTCCGCAACGACAAGACGTCTCTGGATCATGTGGCCGACGAAGAGGAAAAGAAGACCTTATACGATAAAAAAAGCCGCCTCAGCGGATATTATCTCGACGACAGTCAGGTCATGACGGCCCTGGACACGTCGATGGAAGGCTATTCGGAATTTTTGAATTTACGGTTAAAAAAAGACGGCACCTTGAGCAACGTATCCCATACGATGTACGATGAAGCGGGATGGCAGAAGCTGCTGACGCTGGCCGTTGCGCGGATTCGCGAAATCGCCGGCCGCATAGACAGCGGCGACATCGCCGTGCGGCCTATTTTATTGGGGCAGGCCAGCCCGTGCCGCTATTGCCCCTATCACGCCGTCTGCCGGTTTGACGCGCAGTTGCCTGACAACGGCTACGACGTCGTGACGATACGTAAAGAGGATTTGCTGGAAAAATTGGACAAAGGAGGGAGCGAACATGGCGTGGACACCGGAACAGCAGGCGGCCATTGACAGCCGGGGGCAGACACTGCTGCTGTCTGCCGCGGCCGGCTCGGGCAAGACGGCCGTTCTCGTAGAGCGAATTATCCGCCGGCTCCTCGACAAGGACGACCCCGTCGACATAACGGAGCTGCTGGTCGTGACGTTTACAAAGGCGGCGGCGGCGGAAATGCGGGAACGCGTAGGAGCGGCCCTGGCTCAGGTATTGGCCGACACGGGCGATGCGGCTGTAGAGCGCCAGCTGGCGCTGCTGCCGTCGGCCCACATATCGACGCTTCATTCCTTCTGTCAGGACGTCATACGCAAGTATTTCTATACCATCGATATAGGCCCGCGCGTGACTATTGCCGGCGAGGAAGAACTGCGCCTGCTGCGCAAGGGCGTGCTGGAAGCTGTGTTTTTATCGTATTATGAAGACGAAGAGAAAGCGCCCTTTCTCTATCCGCTGGCAGATATGTTCGGCAATGACCGGGGAGACGACGCGCTCATGGATACGGTCAGCCGCATGTACGACTATTCGCGCAGCATGCCCTGGCCCCGGAAATGGCTGGACGATGCGGCCGAAGCCTATGACGTGCCTGACGGCGCGTCTATCGACGAAATGGCTTGGTGCGATCCCGTCAAAAAGCTGGTGCGGAGCAGCGTAGAGGAACAGCTCGGACGGTACGAAGTCCTCTTAGGCGAAATGAAGGCCCGTCCAGCCTTTGCCGGCCCGTACGCCGATTTCGCCGCCGAAGCCGATTCGCTGCGGCGCGTGCTGGAGCGCACCTCTTGGGACGATATGCGGAAGGCCGTCATGGCCGTAGAATTTCCCCGCTTAAAGGGGCTGCGCAAGCTGTCTGACGAAGATAAGGCCTTCTGGGAGCAGTGCAAGGCCGTGCGCAGCGACGTGAAAAAGGAAATTGCCGAAGGCCTTCAGACGCCCTACTTTTCCGTTACATCCGACGTCTGGCTGGACGGCGTGAGAGCGATGGCGCCGGTCATGAAAGGGCTGGTGCGGCTGACGGCTGATTTCGCCGAGGCCTATGGGGCGGCGAAAAAGGAAAAGGGCTGGATCGATTTCAGTGATTTGGAACATTTCTGCCTGCAGCTTCTCCTGTCGCCGCAGTCGGATCCGGATCATCCCGTGCCTTCGGCGGCAGCAGAAGAACTGCGCCAGACCTATAAGGAAGTGCTCATCGACGAATATCAGGATACGAACGGCGTGCAGGAACTGATTACGACTTTGATTTCCTGCGGCGACAACCGCTTCATGGTCGGCGATATCAAGCAGAGCATCTATCGCTTCCGCCTGGCGGACCCAACGCTGTTTCTGGAAAAATACAGGTCTTTTAGCCGCGATGGCGACGCCGTGCAGCGCTGTATCGACTTGGGGAGGAACTTCCGCAGCGCCCCGAATATCCTCGACGCCGTCAACGAAGTGTTCACCAGGACGATGACCGAGGAAGCTGCCGGCATGGGCTATGGCGAACGGGAACGGCTCTATGCCGGACGAACCGCCCCGGAAGACGAACGCTGGGTCGGCGGTCCTGTCGAGGTGCATATCGTCGATACGGCGCGGGACGACGCGCCGGCAGATGAAGAGACGCCGGAACGGGACATGACGGCCTTTGAGCAGGAATGCCAGGTCATTGCCGAATCGATTTGCCGGCTGAAGGAACAGGGAAAGATGGCCGCCCGCAAGGACGGCACGCTGGAGCCTCTGGCCTATCGTCATATCGTCGTGCTCCTGCGGTCCATGGCCGGGAAGGCGGACGTGCTGCTCCGCGTCCTGCAGGCTCATGGCATTCCGGCTTATGCGGAACAGAACGGCGGCTATTTTGCGGCCATAGAGGTACAGACCGTCTTGTCGCTTCTGCGCTGCATCGACAATCCTGAACAGGATTTGCCCATGGCGGCGGTCCTGCGCTCTCCCATCGCGGCGATGGACGAGCCGTCGCTGGCTGAGCTGCGCCTGGCCGGCGAGCAGTCCCTGTGGCGGAACCTGCCGGCATACGCCGCATCCTTGGAAGAGGGAGAAGAAAAGGAACGATTGCTGGGCTTCTGCGCCAAGCTGCAGGCCTGGCGGACGTACAGCCGCCGGCACGGCGTGGCGGAAACATTGCAGGAATTGTATCGTGATACAGGCTACTACGACTACGTCGGCGGCATGCCCGGCGGCGCCGTCCGGCAGGCCAATCTGCAGGCCCTGTACGACAGGGCGCGGCAGTATGAGGCTTCGGGCTTCCGCGGGATATTCCGCTACCTGCGCCTCATCGACAAGATGAAGGAAGACGGGCTGGACCTGGCTCCGGCCAAGGTGCTGAGCGAACGGGAAGACGTAGTGCGCGTCATGAGCATCCACAAGAGCAAGGGGCTGGAATTTCCCGTCGTCATTGCCGCCGATATGGGCAAGGCCTTCAACCGCCAGGACATGCATTCCCTCATCTTGTTTCACAATACCCTGGGAATCGGCCTGAAGCAGTACGACGCCCAGTGGCGCATGGCCTATCCGACGCTTTTATGGAACGGCATCTGCGCGCAGATCGGCTGGGAAAGCACGGCTGAGGAAGAACGGGTTCTCTACGTGGCCATGACGAGGGCCAGGGATAAATTAATCCTTACGGGCCATACGTCTCACTTGGAGCGGGACTGGCAGCGCTGGCGCGGCCAGGTCAATCCGGCCCGGGCCCGTTCGTATTTCGACTGGGTGCTTCCCGGCGTCGCGTCGCGGCCGGAAAGCGAGGCCTGGCTCCTGGGCGGCGTGCCGTCGTGGCAGAGCGGGCTGTGGCAGGTAACGATTCATAGCCGTGTCGGCGCGGCTGCGGCCGATGCAGGGGAGCAGGCGGAAGAACCGCGCCTGGCCCGGCTGAAGGAGGGGCTGCCGACGGGAACGGCGGCGCCCCTGTGGATGGAACAAGCTCTGACGTGGACTTACGGCTACCCGGCGGCGACGGAGACGGCGGCTAAATTTTCCGTATCAGAAATCAAGCGGCAGTATAATCTCCGTTATGCCGAAGCAATGGAGGAAGAACAGCCGCCGGCTTCCCCACTGGCCGGCATCGCCGAGGACGAAGATGCCTTCGGCCCGACGCCGCCCTGGCTTGCGGAACAAGACGGCAGCGCCGGCGGCGCATGGCGAGGAACAGTTATGCATAAGGTCATGCAGTATATTCAGCTGACGCCGGATATGACCGACGGGGATATACGGCGGCAGATGGCGTCGTGGCGCGCCGACGGGCTGTTTTCCGAAGAAGAGCTGAAGCTCGTTTTCGTGCCGTCTGTACGGCGCTTCTGCAGCTCCCCTCTGGGACGGAGCATGGCCCTGTCTCCCGACGTGCGGCGCGAATATCCGTTCAGCGTGCTCCTGCCCGGCGGCGGGTATTTGCCGGCCCTGGAGGAGGGAGAGCGGGTCCTCGTGCAGGGGGTCGTCGACTGCCTGTTTTGGCAGGACGGCCAATGGGTCCTCGTCGACTATAAGACGGACCGCCTGCCCGATGAAGAGGCCTTTCGGCGGCGCTACGCCGTGCAGCTGGCTTTGTATCGACAGGCTGCCTCGCAGGTCCTCGGTGCTCCCGTCGACAACGCGTACATATACAGCTTTTATTTAGATAGAGAAATTGCCTTTCAAGTTTAAATTTTATCCATATAGGTAAGCAGTACAAGGAGGTATAGTATGGGAGTTTTTGATGTAGTCGGTCCGGTTATGATCGGTCCGTCCAGTTCTCACACTGCCGGCGCGGCCCGCATTGGCCTCATGGCTCGGGAAATCCTGAAGGATGAGCCTGTAGAAGCCGTGATTACCTTATACGGGTCTTTTGCCAAGACGTATAAGGGCCACGGCACGGATAAGGCCCTGGTTGCCGGATTATTAGGCTTTTCAGCCGACGACGTCCGCCTGCGTACGTCCTTCGACCTGGCCGCCCAACAGGGAATGAACGTCGTATTTCAACGCTCGGAAGCGGAGGTAGACCATCCCAACACGGTGCGCATTGCCATGACGGGAAAGACGGGAAAGAAGATGGAAGTACTGGGCGTATCCCTCGGCGGCGGCAAAATGGAAATCCGCGAGATCAACGGCGCCGGCGTCCTGCTCAGCGGCGAAGAGCATACGCTGATTACGGTGCATCGCGATAAGCCCGGCGTCATCGCCCAGGCTACGACGATTTTAGCTATCGGTCATATTAACGTATCGAATATGCGCGTATTCCGCAGCGCTAAAAATGCGTCGGCCGTCATGATTGTCTGCACGGACAGTCCGGTTCCGCAGGAAATGGTCAGCATGATTAAGAATATTTCCGGAATTGAAAGCGTCGTCACGCTGCTGCCGTTATAGGAGGACAGGATATGTACCAGTATGAATATAAAACCCTTCACGAACTGATGGACGCGGCGGCAACGCACAACCTGTCGTTGTCGGAAGTCGTCGTGCGCCACGAAATGGAAACGTCGGAACAGACGGAAGAAGCCGTACGCAGCCGCATGGAAGGCCGGCTGGCCGTATTTAAAGAATCTATCGACGCCGGCTTGAACGATACGGAAAAATCCGTAAGCGGCCTCGTCGGCGGCGACGCCGATAAGCTCTTGAAAGCGGCGCCGAAGCTGTTGGGGCCGCTGGCGAAAAAAGCGGCCGTCTACGCCTTGGCGGTCAGCGAAGCTAACGCCAAGATGTTTAAAATCGTCGCCTGCCCGACGGCAGGGTCCTGCGGCATCGTGCCGGCCGTCATGACGGCCGTGGCCGAAGAACTGGACGTCGATACGGAAACGAGCGTCAACGCCCTGTTTACGGCTGCCGGCGTCGGCGCCGTCGTATCGCGCAACGCCTCCGTGGCCGGCGCTGTCGGCGGCTGTCAGGCTGAATGCGGCACGGCTGCCGCTATGGCCGCTGCTGCTGCTGCTGAAATGGCTGGCGGGACGAACGACCAGATACTGCAGGCCTTTGCCCTCTGCATGAAAAATACGCTGGGACTGGCCTGTGACCCCGTAGCCGGACTAGTAGAGGTTCCCTGCGTCAAGCGCAACGCCTGCTATGCGATCCTGGCGATTACGGCGGCCGAAATGGCCCTGGCCGGCGTGCGCAGCGTTATCCCGCCTGACGAAGTCATCGAAGCGATGAATGAAATCGGCCGGATGATGCCCGTCGCGCTGAAGGAAACGTCCGACGGCGGCCTGGCTAAGACGGCGACAGGCAAGGCCATTGCCGAACGCTTGGAACGGTCTATGGCCGAATAAAGGAATGGGGATATAAAAAATCGTCCTCGCGGCGGTAGGTTTTTTCCTTACGGGGGATTCCGGTAAGGAGAAATCGTATTGCGCGGGGACGATTTTTTTATACTTGCCCGCCCAAGATACGGCGCAGATCTGGACGAAGGGCGGGGAAGGGGACGACTGGTTCGGGGACGGCCGGATGATCGCCGAGAAATTTTTCCATCCAGGCGACATTGTACCAGCGGCTGAATTTATAGCCGCAGCTGTGAAAGATTCCGACCATGGCGTATCCTATATGAGCGTGGAACTGGACGCTGTTTTGCGTTACGTATTCGTCGTCGGCGTCGGGACAGGTGATGCAGGCGTTTAAATTAACGATGTGCTGGGCCTTTGAAACGGCTTCGAGCGCTTCATACAGCTTTCTGCCGATTCCTTGGCGGCGATAGTCCCGGCGTATGTACAGCGACGTTTCGGCGGACCAGTCGTAGGCGGCGCGGCCGGAAAAGGGACCGGTATAGGCGTAGCCTGCAGGGCGTCCTCGATGCTCGGCGACGAGATAGGGGTATTTAGTCAGCGTTACGGCGATTCTGCCCGTAAATTCTTCCAGGCTGGGAACGGCGTATTCGAAGGTGATGGCAGTATGCCGCACATAGGGCGCATAAATCGCCAGAAGGGCCGCGCCGTCTGCCGGCGAAGCCGCGCGGATGATGATGTCGTCTTGGTTCATGAGAGCCTCCCGTGTTGTTGATTGAAGGGATTATCGGGGAAATATAAAACGAGCTGCCGCAGCAGCCAAGGGCGTACTTGCAGCAGCTCGTCAGAGGGGGAATGAGCGTGGGTTATACTTATTTTTGAGCCATTGCGGCGCGAACGGCGCCGCCGCTTTTTTCATATACGTTTACGCGGCTTTGGGCGAAGGCCGGATGGCCTTCCAGGCGGCGGTAAATCGTACGGCACAAGCCTGCTGAAATCGGCGTATCTTTAGGCTGGTTCATAAAAGCGATAAGCAATTCAGATTCGAATTGACTCAGCTCTACACATCGTGTTTTCATAGCGTCATCCCTTTGCGTAAATAAATTTTGTTAGCCTGCGGCGTAAGTATTCATTGTCATTTTACTATATTTCCCGTCGTTTTACAAGGGAATTGTGGACTAAGCACAGCGTATTGTTATGTACTCTCCCTATTTTATGGAGCGGTAAAACGTGGTACAATAGGAACGTCATACGCTAAACTAAGGAAGTGTTTTTTATGATGCAGCATATACTGGCTGTGGCCGTCGGCGGCGGCATCGGAGCTGCCCTGCGGTATGCCGTCACGCTCCTCGCCAACGCTCACGGCGGCGTCGTCTTCCCTTATGGGACCGTTTTGGTCAATATCATAGGCTCCTTTCTCATTGGCCTGCTCATGATGTATTTTCAGGCCCAGGCCGACTTGCCGCCGTCGGTGAAGCTCTTTGCCGTTACAGGCGTCCTCGGCGGCTTTACGACCTTTTCCACCTTTAATATGGAATTGCTGACCTTTATCCGGGCCGGCGAGATGGGCTTTGCCCTGCTGTACGGCGGCCTGAACGTCGTCGGCGCGTTTTTATTCTGCTGGCTGGGATTGGCGGCGGGGTCGGCGCTGTGGTGAGAAAGCAGGATTTATTTGCCGCTGCGGACGGTAAGCTCTAAAATATCAGGCCGCGCATAGTGGCCGACGCCGTCGAATTCCATGTGGCTCATCGGCACGGCGTCCATGTCGAGGTCGGCGTAGATGATGGCTTCCTGATTCCATACGGGCTCGGTGACGCAGTGGCCGTATGGATCGATAATGCAGCTGCCGCCGATGCATGTTTCGTCTTTCAGCCTGGCGATTTCATCTTTCGCCAACAGCGTGTCAGGATACATGGCCTTCGTAAAGTACTGGTCGGCGTTGATGACGTAGCAGTGCCCTTCGATGGCGATATGCCGTATCGTGTCCTGCCATTCGGGATTGTCGTTGGTATTGGGGGCAAGGTACAGGGAGACGCCTTGCTGATACAGGGCAACGCGGGCCAGGGGCATGTAATTTTCCCAGCAGATGAGGGTGCCCATGGGGCCCCACGGCGTGTCCGTGATGGGGAAATACGTGTCAGGGTCGTGTGAATCAGCCCAAATATACCGTTCCGCTCCCGTCGGCTTTATCTTGCGGTGCTTTGCGGCGATCTTGCCGTCGGGGGAAAAGACGAGGTTCGTGCAGTACAGGGAATAATTCGTGCCGTCCCGCTCCGTAATGCCGATGCTGACGTAGGCGCCCGCTTCTTTGGCGGCCTTGCCGATGCGGTCGGTGTCGGCACTGGGGACGACGACGGAATTATCGTAGTATATTTTCCAGTCCCTGCGGCCGTCTTCAGACCGGCTGCCGACGTTGAAGCCGAAGGTCAGCCCGTAGGGATAGCAGGGAACTAGGGATTCGGGGAAGACGATGAGTTCGGCGCCGTGCCTTCCCGCTTCGGCGATTTGGCTTACGACCTTGTCGAGTGTCGCGTCCTTGTCAAACATGACCGGCGACGCCTGCACGACGGCGACGCGCAGATTTTTTTTTCAGTATTTTCATAGGTGTGGCCTCCTTTGCATGAATATAATCTGATTGTATCAATAAAAGGGCGGTTTGCGAAGAGGGGCCTTCGAGTTTGACGCGATTGCCCCCTTCCTATGTGGATATTATACATAGGATATAGGCGCCATTTATGCTATAATATGACTGAACTGGTGAGGAGGGATACAGTGCGCATAGATATACAACAACGACCTTCGCGATTTTTTGCCATGAACGACGCCGGCCCCATGCCGATCCGTCACGGCGAGTACGGCGAACAGGTGCAGGACTACTTTCATAAGCTGTTTCCCCACCGCGAATGGAAGGTTTTTTCCGACACGACGGCCAGTCCGATTCCCATCGGCGTGGAAATGCTGTACCCGACTGTAGAGGAGCCCTTTTATCTCCTTCACACGATAGGGATGAGCGCCGTTCCCATGCATTACCCGGCCGGCAGGCTGGAAATGGGCCATGAGGTGTACGGCGAGCTGTGTATGATTTTGCCGGCAGACTGGCCCTTCGGCAAGGGGAAGGACGTCGCCCTGACAGACGCTGCGGCCTGGCCGATTTGGATGCTCATGGAGCTGGGGCGCTTTCCTCACGTGCATCAAATCTGGATATCCTATGGGTTTATCCTGCCCAATACGGAGACGTGCGAGCCCTTTTCGCCTATGACGGACTTGTCCGGCGTCATCATCGTCCAGTTCGAAGGAGAGCTGGGAGCCCTGAACATGGCTGACGGCACGACGGTCGAGCTGCTCATGCCGATTCTGGCCTATAAGGAAGAACTGGATTTGTGTGATGAAATCGGTGTTGATGCCGTCATAGATGAAATTCTGGAAAGCAACAGGGGCTCCTTTGCCCTCGATGTCCGCCGCGCCAATGTGGCTGCCGGCGGCGCATATGAATAAAAAGATGATACAAACTGAATATATATAAATGAGAAAGGAGATGCACCCATTTTGGTTACGAGTGATACGATTGCAGTACCGCAGAGCCCGGAAGAGGCATATCAGGTATACCGAGACGCTGCTTCTGCCGTATTTTTGGCCGGCGCCCAAGGCTTAAAATACAAGAAAGACCATTACGGCCTTATCGTCGACTTATCGAAGGCCGGGCTGCGGTATATCCGCGACGCAGGCGATGAAGTGGCTATCGGGGCCATGACGACGCTGGCCGACTTGGAGAAATCGCCGGTCGTGCAGGCCATCGCCGGCGGCGCCATATGCCGGTGTATTCGGGATATCAAGAATTCCGACGAAAAGAAAGCGACGATTGGCGGAGTCGTGGCCGTAAAGGCTCCCTTTTCCGTCGTACTGCCCGTGCTGATGTCGCTGCGCGTCGACGTCGTCTTGGAAGGAAAGGGGCGCATGAATCTCGTCGACTATATTCCCTGCCCGCCGATGCGGGAGATGGTTTCGCAGGTCGTCATTGCAAAGGAAGAGGTATACACGGCCTTTGCGGCCTATCGCAAGCTGCCGACGGACGAACCGTACCTGACGGGAGCCGTAGCGGCCCTGGATGACGAATGGCGCGTCGTCGTAGGAGGCCGGCCCGGCGTCGCCGCCATTGCCGAAACAGCCAGCGCGGAGCTAACGGAAAAGGGAATGGCCGTACGGGAAAACGTGGCCCATTTGGCCAGCGAGGAATTGGACTTTGCCAATTACGGCACCTGTTCCGAGCAGGAACGGCGGAGCCTGACTGTCGACATGGTCCGCAAGCTGATTAAGGAAGCGTGGAAAGGCCGCAGCGCCCAGCTGCAGAAGGCCGGAAAAAGATAAAGAGCATCATTAAAAGGAGGAGATTCGTCTATGTATCAAGATAATCGGTGGTTGCGCATGCTGAAGCCGGGCATTACGGCGATCGTCGGGGCCGGCGGCAAGACGACGGTATTGGAACGGCTGGGGAAATACGGGCACAACAGCAAGCTGCCCATTATGATCAGCAGCACCGTCCCCATGGACAGCGCTTACATCGATAATGTAGAGCCCTTCGACGTCATCTGTACGTCCGACGTCGAAAAAGGAGAAGCATTCTGCGCAGCCCGCATTGCCGACGGCCGCGTGCCGGCCTGGTTTTGGGGCCTCGATGGCAACGACTGCTACACAGGCCTGCCGACGAAGGTCATCGAGCAGCTCAAGGTACGGCATCCGGCCTGGTATATCCTCATAGAAGGAGACGGGGCCAAGGGCAAATGGCTGAAAGCGCCTCTCCCCGACGACGTGCCCGTCCCGGTAAACTGCGATACGATTATCGGCGTGCTGAACCTGCAAATGCTGGGAAACTCGCTTCTTCCGGAAAAGGTAGAAGGCATTGAAACGGCGACGATGATCATGGGCCGGTCTCAGGGCGCCGTCATTACGCCGGCCATGCTGGCAAAGCTCATCAAGCATCCCCGCGGCATGTTCCGCGGCATGCCCTGCGCCCGCATTTTATTCTGCACGGGGTATAATGCCGTGCAGCACCGCATGACGGAAGCCTTGCTGGACGAAATGGAAGATTTCGGACTGGTCGCCAGCGTATTGGCCGACGGCTACAGAGAAGCCTGCACTATCCGGCAGTACGTTTCCTATGAACCTAGATAGAAAGAAAGCGTTTACGGTATATGATAGCAAAATTGAAATTAGCCTTGGGCTGCGTGCTCATCGTCGTCCTGGCTTCGGCCGGCCTTACGATGCACGTCATGAGTCATTCCTTCGACCGGGTACGGTCCGTCGTCATGCCCTTTGAACGACAGGCCAAGGAGGTATATGTGGGCGACGAATTTTCCCTGCCGCCGGCGGACAACGACCTGCCCGTATACGACCGGTATACGACGCGGGAGCGCCGGGCCAAAGGGCTGCCGCAGACGTACGGCGTGAAGCGTTCTTACTTTTACGGCGATCACGTTGCCTATCTGACCTTTGACGACGGGCCGAACCAGGCAAATACGGAGAAAATACTGGATATCTTAGAGCGTGAAAACATACGGGCGACGTTCTTCCTGACCGGGCGGAACGTAAGCCGCTATCCCGACGTGGTACGCCGCATATATCAGTCGGGCCATGGCATAGGCGTTCATTCGTATAGCCATGATTACAAAAAATTATACAGCTCTCCCCAGGTCTATATAGACGAGCTGCTGAAGACGGAAGAGATGATTTACCATATCATCGGCGTCAGACCGGTCATTTCCCGGGCGCCGGGCGGTACGGCCGGCCACTTCACGAAGGAATACTGGCAGGCGATTCAGGATATAGGATACGTCGACATCGGCTGGAACGCCTTGACGGGCGACGCCGACGGCACGGGCAGGACAGCGGAGAAGGCCGTGGAAAACCTGCGGAGCCAGCTGGCGGCCAGACCGTATTTAAATACGCATCTTATCATATTAATGCACGATGCCGCCGGCCATGAAGAGACGGTCAAGGCTCTGCCGCCCATCATCGCCATGCTGAAGCAGCAGGGCTATACGTTCCGCGTCGTTACGCCGTCGACGCCGCCGGCCTGGTAGGATATAATTTAAATTTTTCTTGACAACAACCTTCGTTTAGGTATACAATGGCACCAACAAATTTTAATTATTACACAAAGGAGACCATCTAAATGAAGGTTTTGTCATCTTTGCCTATGACAATTGCATCTGTCTTTACGTACTTTAGCTGGAGCTTTTTTAGCGCCGGCTATTTCGGCTACGGAAAATACAATAGGGACAATGCAGACATGGGCATAGGGAAGACGGCGGAACCCGTTTTCAGCGGCGTATAGCATCATACAGATGGATTCGAGCAGGCTCATGGCAGCCTGCTTTTTTTGTGGAGAAGTGGAGGACTTATCATGCTGAACCAAATTTCATTGTTTGCCGAAAATAAGAAGGGCGCCCTGCGCCGCATTACGTCGGTCCTGGCTCAGGCCCACATCAATATTTATACGATGCTGGCCAACGACAGCGCCGAATTCGGCATCATCCGCCTCATCGTGACGGACCCGGACAATGCCCTGAAGGCCCTGCAGGACGCAGGCTACCAGTGCCGCCTGGACAAGGTGCTGGCCATCGACATGTCCGATGCGCCGGGCACGCTGGACGGCATTTTGTCGAACTTGCAGGAAGCAAACGTATCGATCGACTACTTATACATTTCGTATAACCGCCAGACGTCGACGCCCGTAGCCGTATTCAAGACCAGCGAGCCCGAAACGGAAACGTTTCTGCGCGGCAAGGGATATATCCTTCTCAATTCTATTTAACAGGCATGAAAAAACATCCCCGCAGTTCCTCTGACACGAGGAATTGCGGGGATGTTTCTGTCTGACGTTATACGAGGTCGGCCAGCTCGAGGATGAGCCGTTCCGTCTTTTTCCAGCCCAGGCAGGGGTCGGTGATGGATTTTCCGTACGTCCCTTCGCTGATTTTCTGGCTGCCGTCTTCGATGTAGCTTTCGATCATGAGGCCCTTGACGAGGGTGCGGATGTCTGGGCACATATGGCGGCTGTGCATGACGTCCTTGGCAATGCGGATTTGTTCCAGATATTTTTTGCCGGAATTGGCGTGGTTGGTGTCGATGACGGCGGCCGGGTTCGCCAGCTTCCGTTCGGCGTACGCTTCCAGCAGGTTGTGCAGGTCTTCGTAATGGTAGTTCGGCAGGCTGTTGCCGAAGTTGTCGACGTAGCCGCGCAGGATGGCGTGGGCCAGGGGATTGCCTTTCGTGCGGACTTCCCAGCCGCGGAACAGGAATTCCTGGGAGTGCTGGGCGGCGGCGATGGAGTTGAGCATGACTGAGATATCGCCGGACGGCGGGTTTTTCATGCCGACGGGAATGCCGACGCCGCTGGCAATCATGCGGTGGAGCTGGTCTTCGACGGAGCGGGCTCCGACGGCGGCGTAGGACAGGAGGTCCGACAAGTAGCGGTAGATTTCCGGGTAGAGGATTTCTTCCGCGCAGGTGAATCCCGTTTCGCGGACGATGCGGGCGTTCATTTCGCGGATGGCAATGATGCCGGCCAGCATGTCTTCCTTGCCTTCCGGGTCGGGCTGATGGAGCATGCCCTTGTAGCCTACGCCGATGGTGCGCGGCTTGTTGGTGTATACGCGGGGAATGATGAAGATAGTGTCGGCGACTTTTTCCTGCACGGCGGCCAGGCGATGGGCGTAGTCGACGACGGCGTCTTCGTTGTCGGCTGAGCAGGGCCCGATGATGAGCAAGAAGCGGTCGTCTTCGCCGGTCAGGATGCGGCGGATCGTCTCGTCGCGCTGCGCTTTGATGCTGCGGATGCGGTCGTCAATGGGGAACTGTTCCATAAGCTCCTGCGGCGACGGCAGTTTTCTGATGAATTCAATTTGCATTGCCATAATACTATTCCCTCCTGCAAGCAGTTTCGGCCGGTCGGCCTTTTGGCGGTTAATACTCGAATTATAGCATATTATATCATAGACTTAGCTTTTGTAAATATTTTCAGGGCAAAAGGACAATTTTACGGCCTGCCCGATGAAAAACATTAGGTATCTCGTCTTGACAAGAGGCTTTTTCGGAGTATATAATGGCATTATTATACAGCATATTGCAAAAGGGAGCGGCATCGCCATGAAGAATCTATCCTTCGTGAACCATGCAATTGAATATGTCTTTACATACTTTAGCTGGGGCTATTTTTATTTTAGCGCTGGCTATTTTTGCTGCGACGAATTGAATAAGCATGACATCCGCATGAGAAGAAACTTCGGCAAATCGTATCGCTTAGCGGCAGGGGGAATATAAGATACCTGCACATACCTTTTGACACTGCATTTGGGACAGGCTCATGTGAGCCTGTTTTTTTTATGATGAAATGGGGGTCTTTTATTTATGATTATCGTATTGAAACAACATGCTCCGCAGGAATTCGTCGATATGTTAATGAGTTCCATCAAGGCCAAAGGCGTTCAAATCGACGTCAGCAAGGGGGCGCGCAAAACGATATTGGGATTAGTCGGCAATACGTCGGTTATCGATAGAGAGCAAATCGCAGGATATGAATTCGTGGACAAGGTCATCCGCGTAGAAGAGCCGTACAAGCGGGCCAGCCGCACCTTCCATCCGGCCGATACGGTCATCGACGTCGGCGGCGTACAGATCGGCGGGAAGAAACTGGCTGTCATCGCCGGCCCCTGCTCCGTAGAAACGCCGGAGCAGATCGAAGGCGTAGCCCAAGCCATCAAGGACGCCGGCGCGACGATGCTGCGCGGCGGCGCCTTCAAGCCCCGCACGTCGCCTTACTCGTTCCAGGGCCTTCAGGACAAGGGACTGGACATGCTCTGCCAGGCCGGGAAGAAAGCGCACCTGCCCGTCGTAACGGAAATCATGTCGGCCGATAAAATCGACCTGTTCCTGGAAGACAACGTCGACATCATCCAGATCGGCGCCCGCAACATGCAGAACTTCGAACTGCTCAAGGCCGTCGGCAAGACGCGCAAGCCTGTCCTCCTCAAGCGCGGCCTCAGCGCGACCATCGAAGAATGGCTTATGTCGGCGGAATACATCATGGCCGGCGGCAACCGCAACGTCATCCTCTGCGAACGGGGCATCCGCACCTTTGAAACGTACACCCGCAACACGCTGGACCTCAGCGCCGTGCTGGCCGTCAAGCATAAGAGCCACCTGCCTATCGTCGTAGACCCGAGCCACGCGACGGGCAAGCGGTGGATGGTCGAAGCGCTGTCCAAGGCGGCCATTGCCGCCGGAGCGGACGGCGTCATGATCGAAGTGCATAATAATCCGGACAAGGCCTTGTGCGACGGGGCCCAGTCCATTACGCCGGATATGTTTGCCCGGCTCATGGATTCGCTGCGCCAGCTGGCGCCTATCGTTGGCCGGGAATTATAACGGCAGACCGAGGGGGATATGATGGAACAGGGAGACTGCAATTTTGCAACGGAACAGACAATCGGAATTATCGGCTTAGGCCTCATCGGCGGCTCCTACGCTAAGGGACTGCGCCGCCTGGGCGCGGCGAAGATTCTTGCCGTCGACGTCGACGAGAAGGCGCTGCAGGCGGCCCTCGCTGACGGCGTGATCGACGAAGGCCATCGGGCCGGCGGGGAATTTCTGGCTCAGGCCGACATGCTCATCTTCTGCATGGCCGCCGACGCTATGATGGAGTTTATCCGCAGCAACGCCGCTCATTTCAAGGCCGGCGCGGTCCTGACGGACGTGACGGGCATCAAGGGCGACATGGCCCGGACCATCGAAGCAATGCTGCCGGACGGCGTCGATTTCATATCGGGGCATCCCATGGCCGGCCGGGAAGGCAAGGGCTACGGTATGTCGCAGGCGGAAATCTTTGACGGCGCGAATTACATCATCGTGCCGAGCCCGGCCAATAAGGCGGAACACATCGGCAGGGTGCGGGCCATGGCCTATGCCTTAGGCTGCGCCCACGTCGTCACCGTATCGCCGGAGGAGCACGACAAGCTCATTGCCTACACGAGCAGCCTGCCTCACGTGCTGGCTACGGCCTTAGTCAACAGCGAGGCCATGAGCCCGATGACCAAATTTTTCGTGGCCGGCAGCTTCCGTGACGGAACGCGGGTCGCCGATATCAACGCAACGCTGTGGACAAAACTGTTTTTATCCAATAAAGAAAATCTCTTGTACGAAATCGACCGCTTCGGCGACGCCCTGCAGACCTTTGCCGACATGCTACGCCGGGAAGACACGCCGGCTATTACGCAGTATTTGCAGCAAGCCGCCATGCGGAGAAGGGAACTAGTTCATGAAAAGCATACACATTGATTTAGGAAAGGATTCCTACGATATTCATATCGAAAACGGCCTGCTGGACCGGGCCGGGGAGTACGTCCGCAATTTGACGAAATCGCAGACCCTCGCCGTCATCAGCGACACGACGGTCGACGGCTTGTACGGCGACCGGCTGGAACAGGCCCTGCGCAAGGAGCATTACAACGTGCGCCGCATCGTCTTTCCCGCCGGGGAAAAATATAAATGCGCCGAGACCCTCCTGCAGCTGTACCAGGAATTATCCGATGCAGGCATTACGCGCAGCGACTATATCATCACCTTCGGCGGCGGCGTCGTCGGCGACCTGGGCGGCTTTGCCGCGGCTACATTCCTGCGGGGCGTGCCCTTTATCCAGATTCCGACGACGATTATCGCCCAGGTAGACAGCAGCGTCGGCGGCAAGGTCGGCATCGACCTGCCCAGCGGTAAAAACCAGGCCGGCAGCTTCTACCAGCCCAAAGGCGTCCTCATCGACCCGGAACTGCTCCGGACGCTGCCCCTGCGGTTTATCCACGACGGTATGGGCGAAGTGATCAAATACGGCTGTATTCACGACGAAGAGCTGTTCGCTTTGCTGGAAGCCTTAGACGACGAGACGATATCCGGTCATTGGGAAGATATCATCGGCCGCTGCTGTGAGGCCAAAGGGCGCATTGTTGAACGAGATGTGCTGGATTTGGGCGAACGGATGCTTTTGAATTTCGGTCATACGATCGGTCACGCTATCGAGCGGTGCTATGGCTACGGCTATTATACACATGGCGAAGGCGTTGCCGCCGGCATGGCTATGCTGACCGGCGTGACGGAACACATGGGCTTGACGGAAGCGGGAACGACTGAACGGCTCTGCAAGGTGCTGCGCCGCTATGGCCTGCCGACGGACGTGCAGGCTTCGGCAGATGATTTGCTCCGTTATATCGGCAACGACAAAAAGAAACGGGGCAACCGCATGACGCTGATTATCCTTAAAGCTATCGGCCAAAGTGAGCTTCTTCCGGTAATGGCCGACGAACTGCCGAAATATATACGCAAGGGAGAGTAGCCTCATGAATATACGTATTACGCCGACGCGTCTTCACGGTTCTGTCGTCGTCCCGTCGTCGAAAAGTATTGGACATCGCGAGCTCATATGTGCCGCCTTGGCTCAGGGAGAGAGCGTCGTAGAAAATATTTCCGTCTCGCAGGATATTGAGGCGACGTGCCGGCTGCTGCAGGCCTTCGGCGCTTCGATTGAAGAAATCCCGTCGGCCTACGAAGGGCGGACGGCGTATCGCGTCAAAGGCGGGCTGACGAAACAAGGGGAGGCGCTGACTGTTGATTGCGGCGAATCTGGCTCCACCCTGCGCTTTTTGATTCCCATCGGCTTATACAGCGGCAATACCGTCGTCTATACGGGGCGGGGACAGCTTGTCAAACGGCCCTTGGAGCCGTACTACCGCATATTCGACGAACACGGTGTGTCTTACGAGCCGACGGAAGGCGGTCTTCCCCTGACGGTGGAAGGCTGTCTTCAACCAGGACGATACGCCCTGGCCGGCGACGTAAGCTCCCAGTTTTTTACAGGACTGCTGGTTATGCTGCCCCTTCTGGACGGAGACTCGGTGCTGGAGAGTACGACGCCCTTGGAATCGCTGAGTTATGTTACCATGACATTGGACTGCATGGCCCGTCACGGCGTTGACGTTCAATGGGATGGAGGCCGCCTGTTTCATATTCCCGGAAATCAGCAGTATATGGCCGGGACCTACGCCGTCGAAGGCGATTATTCGCAGGCGGCGTTTTGGCTTGCAGCCGGGACGCTGGGACACCCTGTGGAATGCTTGGGCCTGCGCCATTCGTCGTCTCAGGGCGACGAAGTCATCGTCTCCATTTTGCAGCACATGGGCGCTGTCATAGGGCAGGCGGATTCTATCGCGGCGCATCCGTCGCAGTTGACGGGTCAGGTCATCGACGTGGAAGATTGTCCCGATTTAGTGCCGATTTTGGCTGTGGCTGCCTCCTGCGGGCAGGGGACGACGCATATTATCCATGGAGCCCGCGTGCGGCTGAAAGAGTGTGACCGCCTTCACGCCATTGCGACGGAGCTCAATAAAATTGGCGGCTGTGTAGAAGAAGAGCCGGACGGCCTCATCATTCGCGGTGTAGGAGCCCTTACCGGCGGCCGGGTCAGCGGCTGGAACGACCACCGCATCGCCATGGCCCTGGCCATTGCGTCGCAGCGCTGCAGCGGCGAGCTGATCATCGAAGGAGCCGAATGCGTGCGCAAATCCTATCCTGACTTCTGGCAGGATTTTGCCAAGCTCGGCGGGATATACAGAGTGGAGGAATAAGGCATGAACAATACATTCGGGCGGTCCGCCGCCCTGACTATATTCGGCGAATCCCACGGCGTATCTATCGGGGCCGTCCTCGACGGCCTGCCGGCAGGAGAAGCCATCGACTGGGATGCCGTGCGGACGGAAATGGCCCGCCGCGCGCCGGGGCGAAACGCCATGTCGACGGCTCGTTCCGAAGCCGATGCCTTTGAAGTGCAGAGCGGTTTTTTCAATGGCTATACGACGGGGACGCCCCTGTGCGCCGTCATCCGCAACGGCGACCACCGCTCCAAGGACTACGACCAGCTGCGCCATATCATGCGGCCCGGTCATGCCGATTACAGCGGCAAAATCCGTTACGGCGGATATAACGACTTCCGCGGCGGAGGGCATTTTTCCGGCCGCCTGACGGCGCCGCTGGTCTTTGCCGGCGCAGTGGCCTCACAGATATTGAAGCGGCGCGGCGTCGCCGTCGGCGCCCATATCCTGCAAATCGGCTCGGTCCGCGACGCGTTCTTTAATCCCTTGGGCGAGGATGAAGCGCTGTTCGCCTCGCTGAAACAAGAGACTCTGCCCGTATTGGACAAGACGAAGCAAGCTGAAATGGAAGAAGAAATCATGGCGGCTAAGGGCGACCTCGACTCGGTAGGCGGCATCATCGAATGCATGATTACGGGCCTGCCTGCCGGATTGGGGAATCCTTTCTTCGATTCCGTCGAAAGCGCCCTGAGCCATATGATATTTTCCGTGCCGGCCGTCAAGGGCGTCGAATTCGGCGACGGCTTTGCCCTGGCTTCCATGCGCGGCTCCGGGGGCAACGACGCCTTCTATTACGACGGGGCTGCCGTCAAGACGAAGACCAACCGCAACGGCGGCATCAACGGCGGCATTACCAACGGCATGCCTGTCCTGTTCCGCGTCGCTGTCAAGCCTACGCCGTCCATCAGCCGCCTGCAGGAAACGATAGATACGGATACGCAGGAAAACTGCACGTTGGAAATTAAGGGGCGGCATGACCCCTGCATCGTCCAGCGCGCCGTACCCGTCGTCGAGGCGGCGGCGAGCTGGGCGATATTGGACGTATGGCTTTCTACAGAAAAAAGGATGTGAAAATATATGGCGACAGACGAGTATTCCATTCCTGTCGGATGCTTCGGAACTCCCGGTTCATACAGCTATCGGGCGATGATGGGACATTTTGACGGGAAGCCTATAACGCCGACATACTACGGGCAATTCGCTGACTTAGTGCAGGCCGTGGCCGACGGCACGGTGCGCTACGGCGTCCTGCCTATTGAAAACTCCTCTACAGGAGGTATCACGGAAGTATACGATTTGATACACAAGTATGACTGCCGTATTGTAGGCGAACGATATTTGAAGGTAGAGCATCATCTTCTGGCGTATGGAGATACGAAATTAGAAGATATACGGACGGTATATTCCCATCCGCAGGGATTGGCCCAGTGCCGGAAGTATTTGACAAAGCATGCCGACTGGACGGTGTGTCCTTACTACAGCACGTCGCAGAGCGCCCAATTTGTACAGAAGGAACGGCGTCATGATATTGCCGCTATTGCCAACAGTACGGCTGCCGATATGTACGGCCTGACTATTTTAGAGCGCGATGTCAACGACAATCCGACGAATTTTACCCGCTTTTTTGTGATTGCCCCCCATTCGGAAGAGCCGGGGCTGGCGGATAAGATTACCCTTGTCCTGACCGTTCATCATGCGCCGGGTGCGTTGTATCATGTGTTGGGGCATTTCTTCTACAACGATATGAATATGACCCATCTGGAATCACGGCCTATTGAAGGGCGGCCCTTCGAGTATTTCTTTCATATCGACGTCATGGGCAGCATGAAGGACCCCGGCGTCGTCCGCACGCTGCAGGCCTTGGAACGGACGTGCAAGTATTTTAAAATTTTGGGCAATTATCCGTCCGATAAGGAGGGCATCAGCCATGAAACTCGGGCTCATTGGTGAACGGCTGGGGCACAGCCAGTCGCCGGCGATTCACAAGCGCATATTTGAGCTGCTTGGCATAGATGGGCAGTACGACTTGATTGAAGTAGAGCGCGGCGGCGTGGAAAAAGCTTTGGAAGAACTGAAACAACAAGGGTATGCAGGTGTCAATGTGACGATTCCCTATAAAAGAGACGTCATGCCGTGGCTGGACGACGTTGCCGGAGAAGCGCAGGTTATCGGCGCAGTCAATACGATACACATGACGAGCTGGGGAAACTTCGGCTATAATACGGACTACTACGGCTTCGGCCGTTCTCTGGATCACGCCGGCGTTGCCGTAGAAGGAAAGTCCTGCGTCGTCTTGGGGACAGGCGGCGCGGCGCGGGCTATTTTAAAATGCCTGGCTGATAAAAAGGCGGCAAAACTCACCGTCGTATCGCGGAAAATAACGGAAGCGGCCGACTTTAAGGCCTTTGCCGACAGCCTGCATATCGGCATGATCGGCTACGACGAGCTGTCCGACGACGGAGGAGATGTGCTGGTCAACTGTACGCCTGTCGGCATGTATCCCGACATCGGCGGAGCTCCCCTGCCGGAGCGCAGCGTTTCGCACTATGAAGCCGTTGTCGATATTATTTACAATCCCAAAAAGACGAAGCTGCTGGAATATGGAGAACGAAACGGCGCGAAGATAGTAAATGGCATGTATATGCTCGTGGCCCAGGCCGTCGGAGCGGAAGAAATCTGGCAGGGCCGGGCCATTGATTCGGCAGTCATCGAGGCCATTGCGGCGGAAATGGAGCGGCAGTATGAACGAAGATAAAAATATCGTGCTCATCGGCATGCCGGGCAGCGGGAAGACGACCTTAGGAAAACAGTTGGCAAGCCGGTTGGGGAGAACGTTTGTAGATGCCGACGACTTTGTAGTCCAATTAGAAGGAAAGACTATCGCCGACATGTTTGCCGTCAGCGAGGAGTATTTCCGCGACGCTGAAACGAGAGCTGCCCAAGAGCTGGCGAAACGGAGAGGACTGGTCGTGGCCTGCGGCGGCGGCGTCATCAAACGGGACGTTAACATCAAAATTTTAAAACGAACCGGCGTTGTCATTTTTTTAGACCGCTCGCCTGACGATATTGTAACCGACGTCGACGTAGCCAGCCGGCCCTTGCTGAAAGACGGCAAGCAAAAGGTCTACGACTTGTACAATGAACGCATTGCCCTGTATTGGGCGGCGGCCGATTATACGATAGTTAACGATAAAAAAGCAGAAGAAATATTGGACGAATTAGTTCGTCTCAGTGAAAGCATATAAACTATATATGAGTCGGCAAGACGCTTCTACATTTAGAGGCGTCTATTTTTTTAGAATTTTTAATGTAATAGGCACGCGGGGTGCTTGCATATACATGCATTACAGGTCGATGGAGATGTGAAACATATTTTATCATCAGGGGGGAACAATTTGTATGATTTATATTGTAAAAAAGTAATTGTTTAGCTATAATAAGAGTAACATATTGCATATATACTGGAAAAAATAATAGCTGTTCATGATTTTAAGATGAAATGAAGGAGGATTGCAGACAGGACGTAAGGATTATGCAGTATGGATCGGCAATTATTATTCGTATATATTTTAAGAAAGGATGAGATTTTATGAATAAGATCCACAAGGTCGTATGGAATGCCGCGAGAAATTGCTATGTCGTAGGCTCGGAATTTATCTCTTCGCATACGGGGGGGGGGGTATGGTTTAAGTAGTAATCGTACGCAAAATAGAAGAAAAAATTTGCAGCGGCTTGTCGTCGCTTCGCTGTTAGCGGGAGCGGCTCTCATGCCGTCTTTTGTCATGCCGCAAACTGTATATGCTGATTTGCAGGATAGTATTAACACCGTCCAAGAACGATTAAATGACGAACGAGATCTCCGAGTAGAAGCGGATAAAGGATTGCAAACTAGTATTAATGACGTTAATGCTAGAGTAGCTGCCGAAGAAACATCCCGGGTGGAAGCTGATGCAAGTTTGGAGAGTAAGATAGACGCGGTAAATAAGTGGCGAGAAGATGGCGATAATGCGCTGCAGGGCCAGATAACGGCAGAATCACAACAACGTGAGGATAAGGACAATGACCTGCAGAACCAGATCACGAATGAAAAGCAGCAGCGCGTAGACAAGGACAATGACCTGCAGAGCCAGATCACGAATGAAAAGCAGCAGCGCGTAGACAAGGACAATGACCTGCAGAACCAGATCACGAATGAAAAGCAGCAGCGCGTAGACAAAGACAATGACC